>NZ_JBHUAF010000015.1:18913-50014 GCF_042789895.1 Kitasatospora sp. NPDC056783 | reverse complement strand
TGGTCACGCGGGTGGCCGCCCTCCGGCCTTCGACCGGCAGGACTACAAGGCCCGTCACGCGGTCGAGTGTGGGATCAGTCGCCTCAAGCAGCACCGGGCGGTGGCCACCCGATTCGACAAGCTCGCGGTCCGGTTCGAGGCCACGGTCCACATCGCGGCGATCCACCAGTGGCTGTGAGCACCCTGCTGGCCGCGTGACCGTGCCATGCTGGCCATCGGATACGAGCAGCACACGCAAGGGGAGAGCCGGTGGCGGCCGAGTACTACTGCGCGGACAGCGAGAACGGCGACCACCTGGACGACCCGTCCGAGGACGCTCTGTTCATGCTGATCAGCGACCTCGATCGCACCGACAACACCTTCGTCGTCATCCAGCCGGACGACGACGATCCCGCCTGGTTCGCCTCCGTCGCGGTGCTGGACGAGAGCGGCTACGAGATCGTCCTGCGAGATGGCACGCGCCGCGAGCACGAAGTCATCACCGAGACGAGCATTGACCGCATCGCCAAGGGACTAACCATCTGGATGGCGGGCCGCAACCGCCCCGGCGTCCCGACCAGACAGTTCAACGACTTCTAAAACACGGCCTAGATGCCCACTACCGCCCACGGGCGCTCACCAGGCGCGGGTCGAACGTCTGGGGCTGGGTCACCGAACACCCCTGGCGGTAGGACAGCCGGTTGGCCTGGCGTCTGATGCCAGGCCAACCGGACTTCATGGCCTCCTCAGCGGTCAGACCTGGTACCAGGAGCGGAAGGCCTGTCCCGGGGCGGGCTGGTCGATCGCCCAGGTGGTGCCTGTGACGTCGCTCGTGGTGACGACCATGGCCCCGTTGTCGAAGAGCAGGACGCGGGGGTCGCCGGCGAAGATCATGTTCGGGTCGCCGAGGGTGACACCGGTGCCGAAGCCACTGGTCGGGTCGCTCTGGCCGAACAGGGCGATGTGGCCGTTCTTCGTGCGGGCGACGATGTTGACCGTGCCGCCGGCTCCGGCGGACAGCACGATGCTGGTGGCGCCGCCGGTGCCGCCGCTGGCGGTGATCCGGTACCAGGAGCGGAAGGCCGTACCTGGGCCGGCCTGGTCGATGGCCCAGACGTCGCCGTTGACGTCGATGGCGGCCACGATCATGCCGCCGCTGGCGGAGGTGGTGACACTCGGGTCCCCGGCGAACACGGGCGAGTTGGTACCGAGGTAGTCACCGCTGCTGAACCCGCCGGTGGGGCTGCTTTGAGCGAAGTAACCGATGTGTCCGTTCGTCGTGCGGGCGAACAGGTTGATGGTGCCGCCGGCCCCGGGAGACCGAACTGAGGCGGCGCGGCCGGTGAGGCCGCCGCCGGCACTGACCTTGTACCAGGTGCCGAACGGCGTGCCGGGCGAGGACTGGTTGGTCGCCCACAGGTCGCCCGCCGTGTCGACGGCGGTGACGATCATGCTGCCGTTGGCGGCGAGGGTGACGGCGGGGTCCTGGGCGAACACCGGCGAGGAACTGCCGATGGCGGTTGCGGGGCTGAAGGCGGCTGCGGGGTCGGCTTGAGCGTAGTCGACGATCCGGCCGGCGCGGGTGCGGGCGAAGATGTGCACGGTGCCGCCGCCCGCCGGCGACAGGAGCGGTGCCGCGTCACCGGTGTGGACGCTCGGGCCGCTGAGCGCGTACCAGCTGCGGAAACCGCCCGTGGTGCTGGTCTGGTTGGTCGCCCACAGGCTTCCGTCCGCGTTGACCTTCACCGCGACGAGCGTGCCGTTGGCGGCGCGCGTCATGGCCGTGGCCGGGCTACGCAGGCTCTGCCCGCCGTCGAGCGCGGTGACGGTGTGCAGGTTGCCCTGGGCGACCAGGCGCGGCAGGCCGAGCCCGGTGGGCGTGCCCGGGTACATCAGCAGGCAGCCGGTCGGGCAGGTGGTGGTCTGCGCGCTTCCGCCGGCGGTGTAGTGGGTCACCGCGGCGGTGGGGTCGGCCGGCGTGGTCGCGAGGACGTCACCGGTGGTCTGGCCCGGGGTTGGGGTGAACAGCGGGTAGCCCTTGCCGCTGTCGGCGACGGTGCCGTGCAGGTTGCCGGGCGTCGTGATCAGGGGCCGGTGCTGGGGGTCGAGGCCGGTGGCGTAGACGGCGCCGGTGGCGGGGCTGGGGGCCTGGTATCCGTGGCCGTCGGCGGTGCGGGCACCGAGGACCAGGCGCACGCGCCCGTACTCGGGGTCGCTCGGGTCGGAGGTGTTGCGTCGGGCGAGCAGGTCGGGGATGCCGTCGCCGTTGACGTCGCCGGGGGCGAGGACGTCGTAGTCGGCCCAGCCGGAGGAGGAGATGACGGTGGCGGGTTTGAGCTTGGTGGTACCGGTCTCGGCGGCCAGGGGGCCTGCGGCGGTGCCGGTGTAGAGGACGAGGGCGTCGCCGTCCTTGGTGATCATGTCGTTACCGGGGCGGTCGTCGAGGTTGCCGGGGGCGATGATCTGGCTGGTGCCGGACCAGTCGCCTCCGCTGGGGTGGAGCAGTTCGACGCGGCGGTACTCGTCGGGGGCGCCCATGCCGTTGCCGGGGTAAAGGTAGAGCCGGGTGCCCTGCTTGACGAGGAAGTCCTCGTAGCCGTCCTCCATCTGGCCCGGGTTCTGGGTGGTGAAGTTGCCCCGGTGGGTGATCTGGGCGCCGGACCAGCCGGGGCTCGCGACGGTCCGGGGCTGTTCGAAGGTGCCGTCGCCCCGCCCGGCGTAGAGGACGAGGTCGCCGGTGCTGGTGGCGGCCACCAGGTCGGCGTGCCCGTCGCCGGTCAGGTCGCCGGGGCGGTCGCGAACGAGCGCCGGGTCGGTGGCGTCGTGGACGAACTCGGGAAACGCGGTCGTGATCAGCCGCGTGCTTGAGTTGGGGCCGCCGTCCGAACCGTCGAACGGGGAGAGGTTCCCGGCCCTGTCCATGGCCTGGACGGTCAGCCGGTTGGTCGGCCACATGGTGGGCGTGAGCGTCACGGTCGCCGTTCCGTCCGGATCGGCGTCCACCCAAGTTCCGCCGCAGCCCTGGTTGACCACGGGCAGGGGCTTGTTGAGCACGTAGCAGAAGCCCTTCAGCCCGAACTGGTCACTGGAGGCGAACTTGACCGTGCGCGGCTTGCGGGCGGGCACGTCCTCGATGTCGATGCTGTGACCGTCCGCGGCGGTGATGGTCGGCTTGGAAGGCGGCGTGCGGTCGACGTTGAAGCCGCAGTCACGGCCGAAGCCCGATACGGTGAGGCTGTCGTCGGCCTGGACGTGCCACTTGTAGCGGCCACCGTCACGCAGGTCGCCCGCGCTGAGTCGCGTGATGGCCCACGAACCGCTGGGAGCCCCTGCCTGGAGCGGCGGGAAGAACTGCCCGGTGTCGTGGTCCCAGGCCTCGAACTTGGCCTTCAGGTCGGTGTCGTTGTCGGGGTCGGAGATCCTGGCGGTCAGGACGACGTCGTTGCGCCCGACCGTGGGCCAGGCCGCCGGGTCGCTGACGCACGGCACGTTGACGTTGCCGCTGCTGCCCGGCGTCCACTGACCCTCCCAGGCCGCGTAGTCGTGGAGCACGGGAGGACGGTTGTAGGTGACCTCCAGCCACGGCTTGTTCTTGAACCGCTTGTAGCTGTTCGTGTTGCCGAGGTAGTTGTCCGGGGTGCGCAGCCCGAGGGTGACGCTGCCGTCGCCGCGATCCGCCGCGCCCTGGACGACGGCGCGCAGGTTCTCGGTGCTGAAGTCGACCCCTGCGTTCCCAGGGCAGAACGTGGGGTTGCCGTGGGCGAAGGCTTTGGCGTCCAGTTGCCACTTCCAGGGAGCCACGCTGTCCTGATTGTTCCAGGTCGGCGTCGTCTGGTTGATGGGGCCGGTCGCCCAGAGCTCGGTGTTACCCGCCTTGGCCGGGTCACAGCCCCATGAGTAAGTCTCCTCGACGTGGAAGGTTGCCGATCTGATGGTGGCCCCGGCCAGGCCGCTGGTGTTCATCTCGAAGTAGGAGCGGGTGTTGCCGCTGCCGTTGTAGCCGACGCGCGGCTCGTCCGCCGGGTTGTCGGAGTGCCAGCCGTTCCCGTCCGGGTAGGCCTCGCCGGGTGTGGCGGAGTAGACCACCGCCCAGCGGTTGCGCCAGCCGTCGGTGAACGTCGGGTCGATGACGACCGGGAAGACCGTGTCGGCGCCGTGCAGCAGACCGGCGTCAGGGGTCAGCCGCAGCGTGTCCGACGTGATCTGTGTGGCCATGGTCTTCGGCGCGTGCTCGGTGGGACCGGGCGTGGCCGGGTTCGACGGCGGCGTGCTTTCGGCGGACCGCGGAGCCAGCGCAGAGGGCGCCGCGGTGGGCTGCTGCTGGGCCATGGCGGCCGGAGCGTGGGAGTCCCACATCCGCGGGGCCGGTGCGGTGAAGAGCGTGCTGCCGGAATCGTCGGTCGCGGCGATCCGGCCGTCCTGACCGGTACCGAGGGTGATTCCCGAGGTCTTGAGCCCGTAGGTGACCTGGGCCAGACGCGGATCCTCGGCGGCCTGGCGGGTCTTGACGACCAGCTGGTGGGCGAAGCCGTCGGTTTCGGCGAGGATCTTCAGGTCCACCCCGGGCAGCACCTCGCGGTACAGGGCCGTGTCACCGTTCAACTCGGGCTGCGGCAGCGGCGCCGGCCAGGTGATGGCGAGGGACTTTCCGTCTTTCTGCATGGTGGCCAGCGGGGCACTGCCGCCGGCCGAGAACGTCATCGGGAACACCGAGGCCTTCGGAGCGATGCTGCCGTCGGCACGGCGCTCCAGCGTCGCATCCGCCGGCTGCCACCACCCTGCGACCTTCGCGCGCACAGGCCGCGCATGCCGCCGCTGGGTGAAACTGCCGTCCGGGTTCGCCAGGAGATCGGTCGTCTCGTCCTGCCGCTCCGCGACCTCGACGGGTTGACCGATTTGACGTGCCATCACCGATGCTACTTGTTCTGGGGTTTTCGCCGCAGACGGAGGGGACTGGCTCCCGGTGTCCGCGAGGGCAGGAATCGGTCCCATCGTCGCGAATCCGACGGCGGTCGCTGCGATCAGCGCGGCCGCTGACTTCCGGGTTGTTCGCCCTATTCGGTGGACCTTGTGGTGGTGCATCCCGTCACTTTCTCCTCGGTTCGCGGGGCCCTCATCATGCAAGCGCGTGGTGGCGGTCCGTCGGGGAGTTTGACGGCCGGTTCCGGCACGAAGGGGAAATCAGATGCCACATCGTGATCACACAGCGCGGAGGGTGAGCACGGCAGAGGGATTTTAGGAGGCAAAGGGGTCTTTTCTGGATCGCCGCCGCTACGGAGGAGTGTCGGTCGGTGCGTGAAGGAGTTATTAAAGAGAGATAAAGGGGGCATGAGTGAGGTGCGTGGCTGGCCATCAAAAGGCGTTCTGTCAAACCCTCTTGGTAGCGTCCGCCCGGGTGTGATCGCACCCGCACAACACGACCAAGAGGAAGAAAAACGGATGTATCCATCCGACACGGGCGCCTCACCCGGATCACGAAAGCGCCGGGCCGAGGCAATAGCACGCCCTGTGCTCCGTAAAATCGCGCCCATGGCGGTGACGGCGCTGATCGCCGCCGCCATCCAGATCCCGGCCATCGCGGCGGCGGCCGACAGCGAGTTCAAGCCACCGCCCGTCCAGCACATCGAGCCCGTCCCGCTCGCCAAGGTCGAGGCGGAACGCCGTGACCCTAAGGCGGTCCAACTCCCGACTGCTCCTCCGGCCGCGGCCTGGCCCAAGCCGGGGAAGGCCGAGATCGCCCTGCCCCCGGCCTCGGCGAAGCATCCGTCCGTGCAGGCGAAGGTGCCCGGTCTGCCGCTGACCGTCACATCGGCCGGGGCGGGCCCGGCATCGGGCGAGCAGCCCAAGGTCCGGGTGGGCCTGTCCGACCGCGCCGCCGCAGCCTCCGTGGGCCTCGACGGTGTCCTGGTCGGCGTCGAGCCGGTGGTGGGCAGTGCGACTCCGGACAAGGCCCGAATCCAGCTGGACTACAAGGCCTTCCGTGAGTCGTTCGGCGCGGACTGGGGCTCCCGCCTGACCTTCGTCCAGCTGCCCGCGTGCGCGCTGACCACACCGGACCAGCCGCAGTGCCGCACGACCACGCCGCTGGCCGCCTCGAACGACACCAAGGCCGGGACCCTGACCGCGGACATCGCCGTGTCCGCCCCCGCCGACCAGGCTCCTGGCGGCGCCGTCAAGGCGTCGGTCACCCAGGCAGCGAGCACATCGGCCGCCGGACCGGCCGTCCTCGCTGCCGTCGCCGGGGCATCGGGCCCCGAAGGCGACTACAAGGCGACCTCGCTCTCCGCGTCCGGTGCCTGGTCGGTGAGCGGCAACACCGGTTCCTTCAACTGGTCCTACGCGCTCCAGGTGCCCCCGGTGCCCGGCGACCTGACTCCCCACGTCACTCTCGGCTACTCGTCCGCCGCCATCGACGGGCGCACCGCGACCACCAACAATCAGTCCTCATGGATAGGTGACGGCTGGGACTACAACCCGGGCTTCATCGAGCGCAGTTACACGGGCTGCGCGGGCGACAAGGGCTCGGGTAGCAACGCTCCCGACAAGGGCGGTGACCTGTGCTGGAAGTCCGACAACGCCACGGTCTCGCTCAACGGCAGCAGCTCCGCCCTGGTGCGCGACGACGCCACCGGCACCTGGAAGCTGTCGAACGACGACGGCTCGCGGGTGGAGAAGCTCAACGGCAACGCCACGGACACCGCCAACGGTGACACCGACAACGAGTACTGGAAGGTCACCACGACCGACGGCACCCAGTACTTCTTCGGCAAGAACCGCCTGCCCGGGTGGATCGCCGGCAAGCCCGAGACCGGATCGGCCCTGACCGTGCCCGTGTTCGGCAACCACCCCGGCGAGCCCGGCTACGCCCCGGCGTTCAAGGACTCCTCGCGAGACCGGGCCTGGCGCTGGCAGCTCGACTACGTCGTCGACCCGCACGGCAACGCGATCGCGTACTTCTACGACCAGGAGAAGAACGCCTACGCCAAGAACAGCGGCGGCGCCACCACCACTCCCAAGGCCGACGCGGTCTACACCCGCGCCGCCACGCTGAACCACGTCGAGTACGGTCACCGGGCGGGCCAGGTCTACAACGCCTCTCCGGCCGGCAAGGTCGCCTTCTCCACCGCGGACCGGTGCGTGGCGACGGACTGCTCCTTCACCAAGGCCAACGCCGCGAACTGGTACGACACCCCGGTCGACCAGTCCTGCGACAAGGGCCAGGACTGCCGCAACGGCGCCCCGACCTTCTGGTCCAAGAAACGACTGACCGGCATCAGCACCCAGGCCCTGCAAGGCAACGGCAGCTACAAGGACATCGACTCCTGGAGCCTGGACCAGGACTTCCCCGCCACGGGCGACAGCGGCGGCCGCGCCCTGTGGCTGAAGACCATCACCCGCACGGCCAAGGCCGGCGCTGCCCAGCAGACCCTCCAGCCCGTGGCCTTCGGCGGGGACCTGCGCCCCAACCGGGTCGACTCCGCCGAGGGCCGGCCTCCGATGAACCGGTACCGGATCAACCGGATCACCTCCGAGACCGGCTCCAACACCGACGTCAAGTACACGGACATCGACTGCGTCGCGGGAGCCCTGCCCACTCCGGACAGCAACACCAGGCGGTGCTACCCGACCTGGTGGACCCCCGAGGGCGCGGTCGACCCGGTCCTCGACTGGTTCCACAAGTACCTCGTGGAGAAGGTCACCGAGCACGACATGGTGGCCGGCTCGGGATCCCCCGACAAGGTCACCGGCTACGAGTACCTCGACGGGGCCGCCTGGCGGCGCGACAACTCCGAGTTCACCCCGGACAAGGACCGCACCTGGAACGACTTCCGCGGCTACCAGCGGGTCCGCACCCGCGTCGGGGACTCCGGCAAGAGTCTGAGCGAGACCGTCTACTTCCGCGGCATGGACGGCGACACCCTCGCCAACGGTCAGCCGAGGCCCGTCAGCCTCCTCCAGGGCGTCAAGGACAGCAACGAGCTCGCCGGCTACGGCCGCGAGACCATCGTCTACGACCAGGACGGGGGCAAGCCGGTCACCAGCACGGTGAACGCCCCCTGGGTCCGGGGGACCGCGAGCCGGGCGGTGAAGGCCCTGCCCGGCAAGGACGGCAAGCCCACCGCGACCCCGCCGGGAGAATCCGGGCGACCCGAGGCCGCCGCCCTGCCGCCGGTGGCCGCCACGATGATCCGCACCGAGAGCGTCACCACCAAGGCGTTCCAGCCGGACGGCAGCACGGCCCGCACGCTCCGCGAGAGCCGCACCTTCGACGGCTACGGCCAGACCACGACGGTCTCCGACGAAGGCGACACGAACGTCACCGGTGACGAGCAGTGCACCCGCACGACCTACGTCACGCCTGACACGGTCAACTGGCTGATCTCCTACCCGCAGAACGTCCAGACGAGCAGCACGCTCTGCTCGACGGCGGCCACACCCGCGACCGTCACCAGTGAGGCCAGGACGGCCTACGACGGCAGGTCCTTCGGAACCGCTCCGGAACCGGGCCGGGCCAATGCCACCTCGACGGACGCCCTGGACCGTTACAACAGCACCACCCCGAACTATCTGACGGTCAGCACCACCGCGTACGACCAGTACGGGCGTGCGACCTCCGTGAAGGACGTCAACAACGCGGAGACCACGACGTCCTACACCCCGGCGACCGGCAGCCAGGCCACTCTCGTCCAGTCGACCAATCCCAAGAAGTTCACGACCACCACCACCTATGACGGCCTGCGCGCCCTCCCGGTGAAGGTCGTGGACGCCAACAACCGCACCACCTACGTCGACTACGACGCCCTCGGCCGCACCACGGCCGTGTGGAACCCGGGCCGGGACAAGAGCGCCTCGCCCAACGCGAAGTACACCTACACCATCGAACCGGGCAAGCAGCCCGCCGTCACCACCAAGACCCTTCTCGAGGGCGGTGACTACCGCACCAGCATCGCCCTGTACGACGGTCTCCTGCGTCCGCGTCAGGTCCAGGAACCGGCGTACGGCGTTGACGGTGGCCGCAACATCACCGACAGCTTCTACGACAGCCACGGCCGGGTCTACCGCACCAACGCCGCCTACCACGCAAACGGGCTCCCGGAGGCCGCGTTGTGGATCGGCCTGGACAACAAGGTCCCGTCCCAGACGGAGACCGAGTTCGACGGCCTCGACCGGCCCACCGCCAGCATCTTCAAGTCCCTGAACGTGGAGAAGTGGCGCACCACCACCCGCTACGGGGTGAACTGGGGAGCGACGACCCCGCCCGCTGGCGGCACGCCCACGCTCACGATCACCGACGCGCACGGTCGCACCTCCGAGGTACGGCACTACAAAAGCGGAAGCCCGAATGTCGACGCAGACGTGTCGACGTACGAGACCCTGAAGTACTCCTACAACCCGGCCGGCAAGCTCACGCGGTTCACCGACGCCGCGGGCAACGCCTGGACTTGGGAGTACGACCTGCTCGGCCGCCAGACCAAGGCGGTCGACCCGGACAAGGGCACCAGCACCAGCACCTACAACGCGGACGGCACCGTCGCCACCGTCACCGACGCGCGGGGCAAGACTCTCGCCTACACCTATGACATCCTC
The DNA here is from genome assembly GCF_042789895.1 of Kitasatospora sp. NPDC056783. Taxonomy (NCBI): domain Bacteria; kingdom Bacillati; phylum Actinomycetota; class Actinomycetes; order Kitasatosporales; family Streptomycetaceae; genus Kitasatospora; species Kitasatospora sp. NPDC056783. The sequence continues at coordinate 40,447 of NZ_JBHUAF010000015.1, read as the reverse complement.
GGCCGGAAGACGGGGATGTTCGACGGCTCCACCAGCGGCACCAAGCTGGCGGAGTGGGCCTACGACACCCTGCCCGGCAGCAACGGCCTGGCCACCGGCAGCACCCGCTGGGAGAACGGCAAGGCGTTCACCACCGCTGTCACCGGATTCGACAGCGCGGCCCGGCCCACCGGGTCCTCCGTCACCATCCCGGACAGCGTAGGGCCCCTCGCGGGCTCCTACACCACCTCGCAGACCTACACTCCCGACACCGGACTGGTCGACACCACCAGTTACCCGGCAGGCGGTGGCCTGGCGCAGGAGACCATCCACCACGACTACACCCCGCTGGGCCTGCCCACCACCGTCACCGACGGCGGCAATCAGGTCTACTCCCGAGGCAACAAGTACTCACCGTTCGGCCAGGTCATTGAGGGCACCATCGGCCGCTTCGGATCCGGTGCCGTTCAGACCTACCTCTACGAGGACGCCACGCAGCGCCTCGCGCTCGCGCGGACCGACCGGGAGAAGAGCGGACCGCAGATACTCGACGAGAAGACCTACACCTACAACCCGATCGGCAACATCACCAAGGTCCGCGACGCCCGCGACAGCAACGCCGTCACGGACACTCAGTGCTACACGTACGACTTCGCCCAGCGCCTGACCAACGCCTGGTCGGCGACCGACGACTGCGCGGCCCAGCCGACCTCCACCAATGGCCCGTTCGTCGGCGGAGCCGACCCGTACTGGACCAGCTACACCTACGACGCGGCCGGCAACCGCACCCAGGCGACCAACCGCACCAGCGGCGCCGCCCCCGGCCCGCTGATGGACACCACCAAGGTGACCTCGGTCGCCATCGCCGGCGACGGCCAGACCTCCGCGGTGGCGATCGCCGACGGCCAGGTCTACCTGGCGCAACAGCGTGCCAACGGGACCTGGCGCAACTACGAGAACCTGCACACCACGACCCAGGCCGGTGCTCTGCCCGCCGCGGTCGAGCACGTCGCGGCGGTCTGGTCCGACAACACCCTGCAGATCATGGCCATCGCCGGCGGCAGGATCTGGCACACCCTGCGCAAGGCGGACGGTTCCTGGCAGCCGTGGGGTGACGTCACCGGCGTCGTCGGTCCGATCGCCAGCCCCAACCAGCTGTCGCTGTCCGCCACCGCCTCCGGGCTGGAGGTCCTCACCTTCTCCGACGGCGTGCTCAAGCACACCCTGCGCAAGCCCACCGGCCAGTGGGGAGTCTGGGGCAACGTCTACAGCATGGCCGGCAACCTGACCGGTGCCACCCGCGTCACCAGCGCGGCCACCGCCAGCGGGCTCGAGGTCATGGTGCTCGCGGGCGGCAAGCTCTGGCACACCATCCGCAGGCCTGACGCCAGTTGGCAGGCCTGGGGCGACGTCTACAGCATGACCGGACCGCTCGCCGCACCCGCCAACCTCGCCGCCACGGCGACGGGAGCCGGCCTCGAAGTCGTCGCCATCGCCAACGGGACCATCTGGCACACCGTCCGCAAGCCCGACGGCAACTGGCAGGCCTGGGGCAACGTCAGCCAGGTCGTGGGCCAGCTCAACCAGCCCGTCTCCGTGTCGGTCGTCAACTCGGGCGGCGACCTCAAGCTCATCACAGCGGCCGGCGGAACCCTCAACTACACCAAGCGGTCCGCGGTCACGGCCGGCTGGCTCTCCTGGACGCAGCTCACCCAGATCGCGGAGAACCAGCAGAGCGACCAGACCCAACGCACCTCCACCTACCCCGCCCCAGGAGGCACCCGACCGCACGCCCTGTCCCGGGTCGACATCACCGGAACCGGCGCCCGGACCGACACCTTCACCTACGACGACGCCGGAAACACCATCCGCCGCGTCACCGCCGACGGCGACCAGAGCCTCGAATGGGACACCGAGGGCCACCTCGCCACGTCCACCACCGCGGGCAAGAGCACGACCTTCCTCTACGACGCCAACGGCAACCGCCTCCTGCGCCGTGAGCCCGACGCGGTGACGCTCTACCTGGACGGCCAGGAACTCAGGTTCGACAAGGCCGCCAACAAGGTCACCGGCACCCGCTACATCACCGTCGGCCAGGCGACCATCGTCAAGTCCTCCGACGGCAGCCTCAACTACCTCATCAACGACCAGCAGGGAACCGCCCAGCTCACCATCAACGCCGACGGCCTCGCCTACACGCGAGGCGACACCACGGCCTTCGGCACCCCACGTGGCAAGAAGCCGGCCTCCTGGCCCACCGAACGAGGCTTCGTCGGCGGCACCAACGACGCCACCACAGGCCTCACCCACCTCGGAGCCCGCGAATACGACGCGGCCAACGGCCGCTTCATCTCCGTCGACCCGGTCCTCGACCTCACCGACCCGCAACAGATCAACGGCTACGTCTACAGCAACAACAACCCCGTCAACCTCAGTGACCCGAACGGACTCCGTCCCGACGGGGTCTGCGGTGGAGTCGGCACCTGCTACGACGACAAGGGCAATGTCACCCACGAGACGTTCACGCTCGAGAGAGACGGTTCCTGGACCGAGCGCTACTGGAACCAGTGGAGCGGGAGCAAGGAACACCCCAATGTCGTAAGCAAGCACGTCTTCATCATCCACCGCGGCGGGTCGCTCAAGCAGCGCGTCCATGAACTCTTCGACGCGGTTCAGTACATGCCCGTGGTCAACGTCATAGGCTCTGCCGGGTCTGCCGCCATGGACATCTACGACGGCAACTACACGAGCGCCGCCCAGAACCTTGCTGGCGCCATCCCGGGTGAGCGCCTGTTCGCATTGGCCGGAAAGGCCGGGAAAGCCGCCTTGGCCGCGGACAAGGTCGACGCCGTGTCCGACGGGGTGTCCGACGCGTTGTCACTCATCTCCTGTGGAGGATCGCCGGAAAACGCCACCCACAGCTTCCCGCCCGGTACCCGTGTTCTCCTCGCTGACGGCACGACCCAGACGATCGAGAACCTCCAGCTCGGAGACCGGGTCCAGGCAACAGACCCGACAACGGGAGATACCGAGTCCAAGTCCGTCGTCCGCACCATCCGGACACCGGATGACGAGCACTTCACCGACCTGCAAATCCAGGTCAATGACGCCAACGGCGAACCCGGAACGGTAGAGAACCTCACCAGCACCCAGCACCACCCGTTCTGGGACGAGACCACCCGCCAGTGGACCGATGCCGCCGACCTCACCCCCGGCGACACCGTCCGCACCGTAGACGGCCGCACACCCACCGTCCTGGCAGTCAAGAACTACGACACCGCCCCCCAGGTCGCCTACGACCTCACCATCGCCGACCTCCACACGTACTATGTGCTGGCGGGCGCTACGCCGGTCCTGGTTCACAACTGTGACAGCCTTGCGGAATACGCCGATAGTCTGCGTCCCGACTTCAACAAGGTTGATGGCCCATTCTTTGCAGCGAAATATACGTCCCCGTCAGGTCAGACGTACTTTGGTCACTCGGGTCATGATCTGACTCCAACCCCTGGCGGAGAAGTGGATTCCCTTGTTCGGCAGTTCACGCCGGAGGGGGGGCGCTATCATGCTGGGTGTGCCGAGACAATGTGCCTCATCAAGGCCGAAGCGGCCGAGGGTGCAGCTGGAGTTCGAGGGGGATCGTTCGAAGTGGTAAAGGTGAGGGGATTGAATTCGCCGCCCGGTGGCGCACACGGCACCCCAGCCAGTCCTTGCCCAACGGTTTGCCAGCCTAGGCTGCGGAATCAGGGAATCAGCTTCGATGGGAATTGATGTGAGCAGGGAACATCTCCGGGTCAATCGGTTCGGCTTCGCCGAATACGAAGACATGGTCAAACTCGCTCGTGGAGTGGATACTTCTGAACTTGCAGGATTCTTGAGTTCGGTCGTGGAGTTGGTTCTCTCGGAGGAATCTGATTTGCTCGATTCGCTAACGGACGAAGCTCAAGCGGACTTTGTGGTCCCTCTGGGAATGTGTGCCAGGATGCTGTCGAGCGGCGAGTATTCGGCGATGGAGTTGGTCTCTGCGGCCTGCACCGTGAGGTACTGCGCCGAATCGCACATGTCTGAGTTTCCGGACGACCTCACGCAGATGCTGTCTCAGCTGCCTCGCTGAGTGATATCGACAGCAAATAGAAGCCCCGTCAGGCGTGTCCTGGCGGGGCTTCTAGGGCGAGTGACGGCAGTAGTTGACGGCAACGTCAGGGGACGGGGGCTCCACACAGTGTCGGGTCGTCGCCGTTGTTGCGGGTCGACTTGTCGTGGGCAGGGCGGTCGAGGGTGATGCTGAGGAGGTCGATGGCGTCGCGCTGGAGACGGAGCCGGACGTGGGCATACACCGTCGCGGTCACGCCGATGTGGGCGTGACCCAACAGCTCCTTGATGACCACGAGTTCGACGCCCTGTTCGAGGAGCAGGGTCGCGGTCGAGTGCCGCAGGTCGTGGAACCGGATCGTCCGCAGACGGGAGTGGCGGAGCAAGGCGTTGAAGTAGCGGCTGAGGGTGGCAGGTTCGATGGGATGGCCGTCCGGGCGGGTGAAGACGAGGTTGTTGTCCACCCACTCCGCACCGGCCTGTTGCTTCTCCTGGGTCTGCCGGTCGCGGTGCTCGCGCAGCGAGGCGACGCAGGAGCCAGGGAGGGCAATGCGACGTTCGGAGCTGATGGTCTTGGTGGGCAGGGTGGTGAGGCCGCGGGTGCGTGTGCGTTGGAGGGTGCGGCGGATGCTGGCGGTGCCGGCGTCGAGGTCGAGGTCTTCCCAGTGCAGGCCGAGAAGTTCGCCCTTGCGGAGACCGGTGCGAAGGGCGAGCTCAAACAGAGCCTGGAAGCGGTGGCCGTGGGCGGCCGTGAGGAAGTGCCGGGCTTCGTCGGCGGTGAGGGGGTCGAAGCGGCGGGGGCGCGGAGTACCGGTGCGGACGTTGCGGGCGACATTACGGGGGATCTCCTCCTCACGGACAGCGTGCTCCAGCGCGGACTTGAGGACGGAGTGGATGTAGGAGAGCGTCAGCGGGGAGAGGTACTTGCGGCAGCACCTCCCGATGGCGCAGCAGCGCGGTCGGCGGTCGGGCTGTGCGTCGGGCCTGCGCCGGGCGTCGATGCCGCGAGCGCAGCACTGGCAGATGGTCCGCAGCCCGTTCAGCCAGGTGCGCACGTCCTTCGCGGCGAGCTTGGCGAGCTTCTTCTTGCCCAGGCCGGGGATGAGGTAGTGGGCGACGCAGGCGGTGTAGCGGGTGTGGGTGGTCTCTCGGAGCTGGTGGACGGCGACGTTCTCCAGCCAGTACGTCAGGTAGGCGGCCAGGCTGCCCTGTGCGGTGGGTACGGGGACGCCGCGGTTGCTGGTGGCGATCTTCTCGGTGAGCTTGGCGAGGGCTTCCTTGCGGGTGATGCCGTAGACGCGGACTCGTTTGCGGGTGTCGCCGGGGGCGAGGACGTATCCGGCGGCTTCCCAGCGGCCGTCCTTGCGCTGGTAGACGGTGCCGTCGCCGTTGGCACGGACGCGACGGGAGGCGGGGGTGTCGCGGGGTGTGGTCATCAGGCGGCGTCCTGTTCGAGTCGGGCGCGGATGAAGTCGGTGAGGGCGTGGGTGGGGATGCGTCGGGCGCGGCCGAGGGTGATGGAGGCGAGCTGCCGGGTGCGGAGCAGGTCGTAGACGGCGGAGCGGCCGAGCTGGAGGCGGGCCATGACCTGGGGAACTGTCAGCAGGTCTTCGCTCATGCCCGGTCCGGGGAGCAGAGCACACATAAGGGGCCGCCCTCTGCGGTGACTGCCGTTCCGGCGCTCTGCGGTGCCAGACAGCGGGGGCGACGAGTTCCGCGCCGGGGCTGTAGCCCGAGCCGTGGTCGGCCCAGTGATCGATGACGAGGGTCATGCTCAGGTCGATGTCGGGCAGGCCAGCGTGGGCGCGGGCTTGTTCAGTGCGCCAGGCGCGGCGGTCGTCGCGCAGCGTGCCGAGGGTGACCGCCGGTAGAACCGGTCACCACAGCGGTCGCAGTGCGACACCCCCAAACCAGGGTGAGGCACCGTTCGAGCGATCCCTCGTGACCGACCGCTCGGTCAGCCACGGGCCCGGGTCGGGACGTTTCCAGGGAGTGATCTCAGCGGAGACGGAGGTGCGACACCTTGCCCTCGTTGGCATGCGTGTCCGAGACACGCGAACCCACCACCGCCCGAACCGAAACCGAAGCCGTCATGATACTCACAGGAGGCCCCTGCCGCCCGGGCCGGGCGTCGTTCCGCTGGAGGATCGATCCCCTGACGGGAAGTCGGAAACTCGCGGACACCTGCACCAGCGCCTACGTCGAGCGGACCGCCCCACCGCCGTCTCCTACCTCCCCCAACTCTCCCAGCCCTGAACGACGTTGCGTCGATCAGCGCAGAGGTCTCGGCCCGCCCACCACGCCATGGTGGGCGGGCCCGACATCGCCACTGTCCCTCGTCGGCCCCGAGGACGAGCCGCTCACGCTGGAGCGCACGCGCCATTTCATGTGGGTCGGCGCGGCCGGCTTCCACTTCTGGCATTTCTGGCGCGCACCGCTCCGAACCGCACTGCTCCGAACCGCGCTGACCCGCGCCGCGCTGACCCGCGCCGCGACGGCCGGGGCTTCGAGGGGCTGACGGAGGCTCCCCCTGATCATTCCCGGCGGGCCAGCAGCCGGTAGGCGTTCGACAGGCCGGTGCGGCCGGCGGACCGGGCGGCCAGTCGGTCGAGCAGCGCCGCGAGCAGCAGGACGGGTGCGCCGGCCAGGAACACCGCCCCGCGCAGGGCCCGCCGCAGCCGTCCCGGCGGGTCGCCCGGCAGCCAGGGCGCGTCCTCGTGCGGCGCGACCGCGTCCAGCAGCAGCCAGCAGGCGGCCAGCAGGTCCACCGGGTCGTGCGGTTCGCCGTGCTGCTCCAGGACGACGGTGAAGCCGAGTTCGCCGAGCCGGCGGCGCAGGTTGGCGGCCGGCATCAGGTTCAGGTGCTGCGGCTGGAGCCAGGGCAGCCACCAGCGGCCCAGCAGGCGGGCGTAGCGGCTCCGCGGGTCCGGGACCTCGATCAGCAGCAGCCCGCCGGGGCGCAGCACCTGGCGGGCGGCGGTCAGCTCGCGGACCGGGTCGGTGCTGTGCTCCAGGTAGTGGAACATGCTCACCACCTCGTACCGGTCGGCCAGCCCGGGTGCGAGATCGGGCAGGGAGCCCCGGAAGCCGTGCGCCAACCGGCCGTTCCGCTCCGCGAGTTCGGCGCCCTCGCTGAGGTCCAGGCCGTCGAAGGCGGTGTCGGGGAAGACCTCGCGGGCGGTCTCGCAGAAGTGTCCGTGCCCGGTGCCGACGTCGAGCCAGCTGCCGGGCGCGGCGGTGAAGGGGGCCACCGAGCGGGCGCGGTCGCGGTAGGCCGCGGTGCGGGTGCCGAAGACCCCGCCGAGCCGCTGCTCGCCCAGGCCGTCGTAGAAGTCGCGGTAGTAGAACTCCAGTCCCTCGCTGGTCAGTCGGGGGTTCTGGAAGACGTGCGCGCAGTCCTGGCACTCGTCCAGGACAAACCGGCCCGGCTTGTGCTGCAACAGGTCGGTGGTGCGCAGCCGGACCCGCAGCCGGCCGGAGCCGCACCACGGGCAGTCGGCGCGCCGCGGTTCGAAGAACCGCTCGGTGCCGTCGGCCAGTTCTGCCCGGTAGGCAGGCCTGAGGGCGGCGACCCGGCGGGCGCGGAGCGCCGTCTTGCCGGCCGTGTCCGGGGCTGGTTCGGTGGTGGTCACGGGACCCTCCTGTCGGACAGGGCTTCGAGGTGGTCGGCGGCCCGGGCGGCGCCGCCGGCCGCGCGGAAGGAGGCTCCGACCCGGCGTGCGGCGGCCCGATGGGCCGGTTCGTCGAGGACGGCGTCCACGGCCTCGCCGAGCCGGGCCGCGCTGGTGCGGCCGAACCGCACCCGGACTCCCGCCCCGGCCGCCACCACCTGCCCGGCCACCACCGGCTGGTCGTCGCGGATCGGGGCGACCACCAGCGGAACGCCGTGCCAGAGGGCCTCACAGACCGTGTTGTGCCCGGCGTGGCAGACCACGGCGACGGCGCGCTCCAGCAGCTCCAGCTGCGGCACCGAGGGCAGGACCAGGATGTCCGGGTCCGGCGCCGGGGCGCCCAGGACCGCGCCGGGGTCGACGATCACGGCCTGCAGCCGCCCGGCGCGGGCGCGCAGCGCCTCCTGGCAGGCCGCCAGAAAAGCCTTTCCGAGGTCGGTGTTGGCGGTGCCGAGGGTGACCAGCACCGTCTCGCGGTCCGGGTCCAGCCACTGCCACGGGAAGGCCGGCCCCGCGCGGCGGGCCGCCAGGGCCGGGCCGACGCAGCGGATCGGTCCGGTCGCGGCGACGACCGACCCGGTCAGCTCGGGGGTGGTGAAGGCGAGGGTCAGGTGCGGGGAGAAGCGGGGGTCGCCGGTGCGCTCCGGGTCGCCGATCCGCCCCCGCAGGCCGGCCAGCAGGCCGGAGATCCAGGCGTCCACCAGCGGCATGCCGTCCAGCGCTCCGGTGAACTCCGCCGACGTGGTCGCGCTGGTGGCCCACGGCAGGCCGAGCCGCTCGGCCACCAGCGCACCGGCCACCGCCTGCTGGTCCACCACCAGCACGTCCGGCCGGAACCGCCGCACCGCCGCCGCCACGCCGGGGGCCATCGCCTCGGCGAGCGGGACCAGGAAGTCCTCCCAGAGGAACTTCAGTGCCGCCGGGCCGCGCAGCTCCGGCGGCCGCTGCGCCGTGCCGCCGGGGCCGAACTCGGGTACGCCGCAGGGGAAGACCACCGCCTCCGGCCCCGCGAGCGGGCCGAGCACCTCAGGCAGGCCGGCCCAGGCGGTCGGGTGGCCGCGCGCGGCCAGTTCGGCGGCGACGCCCACGGCCGGGTTGATGTGGCCGACCAGGGGCGGGACGACGAACAGGTATCCGCTCACCGGACGCTCCACTCGACCTCGCGCCGTGGAACGGCCTCGCGCCGTGGAACGGCTTCGCGCCGTGGAACGGCCTCGCGCAGCCGGGCGCCGTGCTCGCGCAGCCAGGACAGCGTGAGTTCGCGGACGGTCCCGGGGGCCTCGACCAGGACGGAGTGCTCCTGGCCGGGGACGAAGGTGCTCCGGCAGTCCGTCAGCAGCCCGTCCAGCCAGGCGGCCTGGGGTGCGAGGTCGGACTCCGTCCCGTAGACGGCCAGCACCGGGCAGCGGATCGCGCGCAGCTCGGCCTCGGTGGGCAGCCGGCTGGCGGGGACGTCCCGAGCCAGCGAGGTGGCGGCCAGCAGGGCGCCGGCCGAGCGGGCCAGCCTGGCCGTGTGCGAACCCCGGTGCCGGGCGACCCAGGCCAGCGCCTCCTCCTCCACCAGGTGGCGTTCGGCCCGCCGCAGGATGCCGTCCAGCTTCACCGACCAGGCGCGTGAGGCCGGTTCGGACTCGATCGCCAGGATGCCCGCGACCTGCGCCGGGCGCCGGGTGGCGAGGCCGAACGCCACCGTGCCGCCGAAGGAGTTGCCGACCAGGTGGACCGGGCCGGTCACGTCCAGCCGGTCCAGCAGCGCCTCCAGGTCGTCGACGAAGTGCTCCAGGCGGTAGCCGGTCGGCGGCCGGGCGGTGCGGCCGTGGCCGCGGTGGTCGTACATCAGCACGTCCAGCCCGGCGGCGGCCAGCTCGGGGGCGAGGGTGAAGTAGTAGCTGGCGAGGCTGTCGGTGAGCAGCCCGTGCAGCAGGACGACGGTCGCGGCGGCCGGCCGGCCGTCCTGCGGGCCGAGCCGCTGCACGTGGCAGCGGAGCCCGCCGAGGTCCAGGAAGACCATCTCAGCCCCGCCCGGCGGTCCGCAGGCGGTCCACCACGTGGCGGACCAGTCGGCCGACCGTCAGGCCGATGATCTCGTCGAGTTCCATGCCCGCGAGGAACTCGGCGAAGTTGATCCGGTCGCCCCAGCGTTCCTGGAGCTGCCCGGCCAGTGTGACCAGGTCGATGCTCTCCAGTTCCAGGTCCTCGGTGAACCGGGTTTCCATGGTGACCTCGGCGTCGTCGAGGCCGTACTCCTCCAGCACGGCGGCCAGCATGGCGGTGATCTCGGTGAGGACCTCCTGCTCGGTGGGCGGTCGCAGGTCCACGGTCTGCTCGCTGGCGGTCACTTGACTGTCGTCCTCTCGTCGCTTTCGATGTGGTCGCTGTCGGGGCCGTCGTCGGCGCGGGTCCAGGCGACGACGTAGCTGCGCTCCGGCAGGCCGGGCGGGCTGTCGACGCCGGTGCACCGCAGCCGGTGGGTGCGCGGTCCGGCCGGCCCGGCGGTCACCACCGTCAGCGCGGACGGTTCGGCCGCGACCACGGCGAAGTCGCGCGGCCGGCCCCGCAGGCCGGTGCCCTCGCTCTTGGCCACCGCCTCCTTGGCCGCCCAGAACCGGCTGAACCAGAGCGCCTCGGAGCCGCCGTGGACCCGTCGGCACTCCGCCAGGAGTGCCAGCTCCGCCGGGCCGAGGGCGACCCGCAGGGTCTCCGCCGGACGCTCCACGACCTCTTCCAGGTCGATGCCCGCCCCGGGCCCGCCGCCGGGTCGGCGCGGCCGGACCAGTGCGACGGCCGCCTCGGCCCGGTGGGCGAGCGAGACCTCCAGCTCCGGTAGCGTCCGGCCGTGCAGTCCGGCCACCCGGGGGCGGCCGGAGTCCTCGTTGAGCACCTCGATCTCGGCCGGGAAGACCGTGGCATCGCCCTGCTGCCAGAGCAGGCGCCGCACCGCGTCCTTGACCGCGATCCGGCCGAGCAGCCAGGCCCGGCGGCCGCGCGGCGGCTGCCGCTCGTACCGGGCCCGCTCGGCGGTGCCGAGGTGGTTGCGCATGATCAGGTCGCGGGAGGCGAGGTCGGGCCAGCGCTCGTGCAGCAGCACCCAACCGCCGGGCTGCGGGGTGGAGAGGGTGTTGCGCTCGACGAACCGGTCGACGGGCCTGGTCTCGGGGTGGCTGTCGAAGCGGCGGTCCTGCCAGCCGTGGGCCTCCGCCCAGACGGCGCCGCCGGACAGCAGCTGCGCGTCGGCTTCCAGGACGGTGTCGGTGAGGCCGGTGATCCGGATGTGGCACTGCAGCTCGGTGCCCGGTCGCGGCGGTGGCCCGTAGAAGCGCAACCGCCCGATGCCGACCGGGAAGACCACCGTCCGCTCGGTGTGGGTCGCCATGATCCAGTAGCCGAGCAGCTGGCCGACGTTGTCCAGCAGCGCGCCCGGCGCGGCCGGTGCGGTGATCACGCCGCGTACGTGCGACTGCCCGAGGGCGGTCAGCTCGGTGAGGCCCTGGAACGCGGGACCGTGGAACATCCAGCGCTGGTCGTACAGCCCGGCGGCGGTCAGCTCCGGCGCCCGCTCGGCCGAGGGGTCGACCGGCCAGGGGGCGGGCGGCGGTGCGTGACGGTCGGTCAGTTCGACTACCCCCCGCGCGAATCCGCCGAAGGAGGCGGCGAGGAGGCCGGGGCCGGCGTGCTCCAGGGTGATGTCGACGTCCAGCGGGGTCCCGGCCGGCACCCACTGCCCGAAGCGCAACTCGCTCACTCCGGCGGCCAGTCGGCCGGGGGCCGCCCGCTCGGCGGCGTCCGTCAGGTGCTGCACGATGGTGGTGGCCGGGACGACGGGCCAGCGGTCCAGCGGGTCGGGCCAGCCGGGGCGCTGGCGGAAGAAGCAGTGGTCGAGCAGGTAGGGCATGGTGTCGAGCGAGACGCGGAGTCTGCTGACGAGTTCCCGGCGGGGCGCGGCAGGTGCGGCGGGTCCATCGGGTGCGACGGGTGCGACCGGCACGACGGGCGCGGCGGGTGCGATGGGCGCGGCGGGCACGACCGACTGCCGCCCCGCGCCGATCAGTTCGGCTGCCGCCCGTCCGGTCTCGCGCAGCAGTGCGTCCAGTTCGGCGGCGACCGGCGAGCGGTCGGCGAGCGAGGCGAGGTCGGGCCCGGTCCGACGGGCGGACGCCAGGTCGGCGCGGAGCGCGCCGAGTACGGCCGGGTCCAGCGAGACGAGCGCGCCGCCGAGGTCCAACGGCACCGCCGGGTGGGGCCGCTGGACCTCAGCGGCCCGGACGGCGGCGGCCCGGACCTCCGCGGCCCGGACGGCGGCGGGCCGCAGGGCGGCCGCGTCCGGTTCGGCGCCGTCCACCCAGAGCGCGGCCGCCACCCGGCGCAGCTGCGCCAGCCCGTCGCGGTGCGGGGAGTTGGCCGCGACCGCCAGGTGCGCCCGCTCGCCCAGGGTGTCCCCCACCAGCGAGGCCAGCTGCCCGGTCCCCGCCTGGACGAACGCCCGGAACCCGGCCGCGTACATCGCCTCGATCAACGGCCGGAACCGTACCGGCTCCAGCAGGTGGCGCAGGAACAGCGCGCGGACGGCCGCCTCGGTCGGCGGGAAGGGCGAGGCGGTCGTCCCGGACCAGACCGGCACGGTGGGCCGGTGCAGCTCGAACAGGTCGGCGGCCTCCCGGATCGGATCGAGGTAGGGGGCCAGCATCGGGGTGTGGAAGCCGGACCGGAACGGCAGTACCTGGCCGAGGACGCCGCGTGCGCGGAACCAGTGCACCAGCTCGGTGACCGGCTGCTGGGGACCGCAGACGATCGACTGCTGCGGCGCGTTGTCGTGCGAGAGGACCACCTCGGACATGCCGTCGACCGTCGCCAGTGCTTCGAGCACCCGGTCGGCGGAGGCACCGAGCGCGGCGAAGGCCAGCCCGGGGACGCGCAGCGAGTCCGGGTCGAAGGCCTCCAGGAAGCTGTCCACCGAGGTGCCGGAGTACAGGCCGCCCGCGATCATGGCGGTCCACTCGCCGACGCTGTGCCCGGCCACGGCGTCCGGCCGGACGCCGATCCGGCGCAGCGCGGTGTCGAGCAGCCGCCCGACGGTGACCACGCCGACGCCGTGCCGCGCGACGTCGCCGACCGGAGCGGCGTCCGCCACGAGCGGGCGGGGCAGGCCGAAGTGGTCGGCGACGTCGTCCACCCGGGGGGTGAACTCGCCCTCCAGGCCGGGGAAGAGGAACGCGATCCGGCCGCCGGACGCCAGCAGCGGCTCCGGCGTGAACCACACGTCGCCGCGCCCGCGCCAGGCCCGCCCCCGGGCCGCCGCCCGGCGGGCCAGCGCCAGCCGCTTCGGCGTCGGGTCGGCGATCGCCAGCCGGAAGCTCGGCGCGCCGGCCCCCGGCTCCGCCGCCGCGGCGGCCAGCAGCGCCGAGTCGTCGGCCGCCAGCTGGTCGGCGAGCCGTTCGGGCCCGTCGGCGGCCAGTCGCAGCACGCGCTCGGGTTCGGCGACGGACAGGGAGGCGCGGCGGGCGGCCCGGGCGGGGCCCGGGGCCTGCTCCAGCACCACGTGGGCGTTGATGCCGCCGAAGCCGAAGGCGTTCACCCCGGCCCGGCGTGGCGGCCCGGTGGGGCCGGTCTCCCAGGGCCGCGCGGCCGCGATGGTGCGGAACCTGGTGCCGGCCAGCGCCGGGTGCGGGTCCTCGCAGTGCAGGGTGGGCAGCAGCACGCCGTGGTGCACGGCCAGCGCCGCCTTGACCAGGCCGGCCACGCCGGCGGCCGGCATGGTGTGGCCGATCATGGACTTCACCGAGCCGAGCACGGCCCGCTCCGCTCCGTCCGGAGGTCCGAACACCTCCGCCAGGGTGGCGAGTTCGGCGGCGTCACCGGCCGGGGTGGCGGTGCCGTGGGCCTCCAGCAGCCCGAGCGCGCCGGGCGCCGCCGGGTCGAGCCCGGCCGCCTGCCAGGCCGCCCGGACGGCGCGGGCCTGGCCACCCGGGTCGGGGCTGGCCAGGCCCGCCGTCCGGCCGTCGCTCGCCACTCCGGTGCCCCGGATCACCGCGTACACCCGGTCGCCGTCCCGCTCGGCGTCGGCGAGCCGTTTGAGCGCCACCACACCGGTGCCCTCGCCGACCAGCAGGCCGTCGGCGCCCCGGTGGAACGGGCGGATCCGCTGGCTCGGCGAGAGCGCCCGCAGCTGCGCGAACACGCTCCACAGCGTGACGTCGTGGCAGTGGTGCACCCCGCCCGCCAGCACCAGGTCGCAGCGCCCGGTGGCCAGTTCGCCGACCGCCTGGTCGACGGCGACCAGCGAGGAAGCGCAGGCGGCGTCCACCGTGTAGGCGGGACCGCGCAGGTCGAGCCGGTTGGCCAGCCGGGAGGCGGCCAGGTTGGGCACCAGGCCGATCGCCGACTCGGGCTGATCCGGACCGAGCCGGTCGGTGAACGCGGCCCGCACCTTCTCCAGTTGACTTTCCGTCAGATCCGGTAGCAGCTCGGCGAGGGTGCGGACCACCTGGTGCGCGCTGCGCACCCGCTGGTCGAGCCGGACCAGGCCAGGCGTCAGGTACCCGCCCCGGCCGAGCACCACCCCGATCCGGTCGCGGTCCGGCAGCCGCTCCGGGCCGCCCGCGTCGGCGATGGCGGCGGCGGCCACCTGGAGCGCGATCAGCTGGTCGGGCTCGGTGGCCACGACCGAGCTCGGCATCAGGCCGAACCGGGTCGGCTGCACCTCGGCCAGCCCGTCCACGAAGCCGCCGCGCCGGCAGTAGAGCCGGTCCGGCGCGGCCGGCCCGGTGGCGCCGCCCGGGTCGTAGTAGTCCGCGTCCCAGCGCCCGGCCGGGACGTCGGTGACGGCGTCGACCCCGTCGACCAGGTTCCGCCAGTAGGCCGCCAGGTCGGGGGCTCCCGGCAGCAGTACCGCCATGCCCACCACGGCCACCGGGGTGGCTGCCCGCCGCATCGGGACGCTCACCAGCCCGAGGCGGTGTAGACCACGGCCCGCACCGACCGCTCGCCCCAGGCGAGTTCGCGCAGCAGCGCCAGCGTGCCCGCGTCCGGTTCGATCAGCTTCACACCGCGCCGGGCGTAGTCCCGGGCCAGTTCCTCGGACACCATGCCGCCGTGTGCGCCGTCCGGCGCCCAAGGACCCCAGTGCACCGTCAGCGCCCGGCGTCCGGTGCGGTCCGACCAGCGGGCACCCAGCTCCTCCAGCGCGTCGTTGGCCGCCGCGTAGTCGGCCTGGCCCCGGTTGCCCAGCGCGGCCGCGATGCTGCCGAAGAGCACCGTGAACCCCGGCCCGGCGGGCAGTTCGGCGAGCGCGTCCAGCAGCGCCCGGGCGCCGTCCGCCTTGGTGGCGAACACCCGCCGGAAGGACTCCGGATCCTTCTCGGCGAGTAGCTTGTCCTCGACCACGCCCGCCGCGTAGACCACGCCGTCCAGCCGGCCGTACTCGGCGTACACCTCCTTGACCGCCTGGCGCAGGGCCGCCGGGTCGGCCGCGTCCACCGCGCGGTAGCGGGCCTGCGAGCCGAGCGCGGACAGTTCGTCGAGGGTCGCCGCGACCTCGCGCCCGGCCAGCAGCCGGGAGGCGGCGGCGTCGACCTCGGGCAGCGGTACGCCGTGGCGGGCGAGCGCGGCCCGCAGTGCGGACCGGTCGCGGGCGGCGGCCGTCGCCGGGTCCTCCGGGCCCTCGGGCGGCGCGGTGCGGCCCAGCAGCTCCAGCCGGCAGCGGCCTGCCGAGGCGAGCGTGGCCGCGAACCGCGCGGTGATCCCGCGCGCCCCGCCGACCAGCAGCACCACGGCCTCCTGGTCCAGTCCCAGCGCGGCGGCCTCCGCCACGCCGTCGCCGGCCGGCCCGGCCCCCGTGCTGCCGAGCAGCCCGAGGCCGCGCTCCACCAGTGCGAGGCCCTGGCGTCCGGCCGGGCCGTGCAGCACCACCGGCTCGCGGTCGTCGGCGAGCAGGTCGGCGAGCAGCAGGTCGGCGGCCCGCGCCGGGTCCGCCGGATCGAGTTCGACCAGCCGCACCGAGCTGTCCGGGTACTCCCGGGCCAGTGTGCGGAACAGCCCGCGCAGCCCGTCCGCCCGGCCGGGGCCCGGCCGCACGGCCGGTCGGGCGGCGACCAGCCATCTCGGGGCGAGGGCCAGCGCGGCCTTCAGCTCGGGCACACCGCCGGGCAGTACCGGTGCTCCGTGGTCCGCGAGCGGGTCCAGCAGCACGATGCCGTCCAACGGGCCGTCCGCCGCCGGGAGTCCGCCTCCGGCGGGTACGGCCGGCAGCAGCGCGCCGGCGGCGGTCAGCCGGGCGACGAGGGCCGGGCCGACGCCGTGGCCGTCCTCCCCCAGCAGGGCGAAGCGCTTGCCCGCCAGTGCCTCGGCGGTACGGGCCGGTACGGCGAGCGGTGTGGCGAGCGGTACGGCTTCGAAGGCCAGCCGGACCGGCTCGTGGCCGGCGACGGGCGACTCGGTCTCGGGGGTGCGGGCATCGGGGGTGCGGGCATCGGGGACGCGGGTGTCGGGGACGCGCGCCTCAGGGGTGACGGCCTCGGCAGCGGCACCGCCCGGTGCGGTGACCGGCTCGACGGTGACCGGCTCGACGGTGACCGGCCCGGTGGTGACCGGCTCGATGGCGGGCGCGCCGAGCCGGGTGGTGAGCCAGGTGGTGATGTCGGCGGCGGTGCGGGCGCGGGAGAGTTCCTCCACCTGCTCGTCGGCGAGCCCGCCGATGGCGCCGAGCCCCTGCGCGTCGCCGAGGCGGCGGGCGAGTCGGCCGATGATCTCGGTGCGCTTGATGGAGTCGATGCTGAGGTCGGCTTCGAGGTCCAGGTCGGGCTCGATCATGTCGGCCGGGTAGCCGGTGCGTTCGCTGATCACCTCGACCACCGCGCGCAGCACGTCCTCCTCGCCGACCGGCGCGGCCGCACCCGCCACCGCCGGGGCAGTCGGCACGGCCGTCACCGGCGCTACGGCCACCGGCTCCGGCCGGGCGGCGGGCGGCTCGGGCACCGGTACCGCCGTCGGCACCGGCGGCCGCGCGGCGGCCGGGGACAGCGGGGCGGGCGCCTGACCGCCGCCGCCGAGATGGGCCATCAGCACGTCGCGCTGGGCCGCGATCAGCTCCCGGCTGCTGCGCAGGAACTCCGAGACCAGCGCGTCGCCGTTCGGGTTCGGTGCCTGGGCTGTCATCAGCGCCTCCGGTACACGTCGGGCCGGTGCGAGCGCACCGGGCAGCAGTTCTCCGGCAGCGGTGCGTACCAGCTGCCCGTCCACCGTCCAGCCGGGCCGGCGCGGCGTGCGCTCCCGGCCGGCGTCCACCGCGTCCCGGCCTCGGAACAGCCGGTCGGTCCGCACCGGGACGCCCGCGACGGCGAGCGCGGCGAGCGCGTCGAGGAAGCCGGGCAGACCGCGCCGGCGGCCTTCGAGCGGCACCGCCCGGTGCGGCCGGTCGCCGAGCACCGCCGACACCAGCCGGGTCAGCACCGACCCCGGGCCGGCCTCGACGAACACCCGGGCGCCCGCCTCGTACATCGCCTCGACCTGCGCCACGAAGCGCACCGGTGCGCCGATCTGCGCCTCCAGCTCGGCCCGCACCCCGGCCGGGTCGGCCGGGTAGGCGGCCGCCGTCCGGTTCGCGAAGACCGGGAACTCCGGCGCCCGTACCGTCCGGGCCGCCAGCGCCTCCGCGAAGCGCTCGCCCGCGCCCGCCACCAGCGGGCTGTGGAAGGCGCAGGCGACCGGCAGCCGCTTCACGTCGTACCCGGCTTCGCGCAGCAGCCCGATCGCGGTGGCCAGCTCCGCCGTCGCACCGGACACCACCGTCTGCCGGGGAGCGTTGTGGTTGGCCGCCACCACCCGGCCCGCGAGGCCGCCGGCCGCCAGCACCCGCTCGACCTGCTCGGCCCCGGCCGCCACCGCGGCCATCGAGCCCGGGTCGCCGCCCGCGCCGACCGCGCCCAGGATGGCCCGCGCCCGATCGGCGCCGAGCGAGGGCAGCTCCTCGGCGGCCAGCGCGCCCGCCGCGCAGAGCGCGACCAGCTCGCCGTAGCTGTGGCCGCCCGCGAGCTGCGGGCTCACCCCGGCGAGGGCCAGCAGCTCGAACGCCACCAGGCCCGCCATGCCCAGCACGGGCTGGGCCACCCTGGTGTCCGTCACGGCGGTGCGCTGGGCCTCCCGCGCCTCGGGGGTGAAGGCCAGCGGCGGGTACAGCGCGTCCGCGTGGGCCGCGCCGAGCCGCAGGTGGCGCTGCACCCCGGGGAAGGCCGCGAACAGCTCGGCGAACATCCCCGGGCGCTGGCTGCCCTGCCCCGGGAAGAGGAAGGCCACCTCGCCCGGCTGCTCTCCCGCCGCCTCCGCCAGGTACAGCCCGTCGGCGGGCGTTCCGGCCTCGGCGGCCCGCAGCAGCCGGACCAGTTCGGCGACGTCCGAGGCCACCACGGCGACCTGGACCGGGCCGCGCCCGGACTCCGCCCGCCGGGAGGCGGCCAGCGCGAGGTCGCGCAGCCGCCAGGGCGAGCCGTCCGCCACCGCCGACCGCAGGAGCTCCGCGACCTCGCGCAGCGCCCGCTCCCGGTCGGTGCCCCGGAAGGTGAACAGTTCGGCCGGCCACTCCTGGAGCCCGTGCACCGGCGTCGGTCCGTCGTAACCGCGCAGCACCGCGTGGAAGTTGGTGCCGCCGAAGCCGAACGCGCTGACGCCGGCCACCCGTTCGGCCGGTGCGGCGGCCCACGGGCGGGCCTCGGCGTGGAACACGAACGGGCTGCCGTCGGCCTCCCAGGCCGCGTTCGGCCGTTCCAGGTGCAGGGTGGGGGGCTTGATCCCGGTGTGCAGTGCCAGCGAGGCCTTGATCAGGCCGGCCAGCCCGGCCGCGCACTTGGTGTGCCCGATCTGCGACTTGACCGACCCCAGCGCGCAACTCCCGGGCGCGGCGCCGTCCTCGGCGAACACCTCGCTCAGTACGGCGAGTTCGGTACGGTCGCCGACCACCGTTCCGGTGCCGTGTGCCTCGACCAGCCCGACCCGGGCCGGGCCGGTGCCGGCGCTGCGGTACGCGCGCTCCAGCGCCAGCCGCTGCCCTTCGGGGCGGGGCGCCGTCAGGCCGAGCGACCGGCCGTCGCTCGCGCTGCCGACCCCCTGGACCACCGCGTACACCCGGTCGCCGTCCCGCTCCGCGTCCGCCAGCCGCTTCAGCACCAGGCAGCCGACCCCCTCGCCCAGCACGATGCCGTCCGCCGACGCGTCGAACGGGCGGGAGCGGCCGGTCGGCGAGAGCGCGTGCACCGCGGCGAAGAGCAGGAAGTCGTTGATCCCGTTGTGCAGGTCGGCGCCACCGCACAGGGCCAGGTCGCTCGTCCCGGAGGCCAGTTCCTTGCAGGCCACGTCCAGCGCCGCCAGCGAGGAGGCGCAGGCGGCGTCCACCGTGAAGTTGGCGCCGCCCAGGTCCAGGCGGTTGGCGATCCGGCCGGAGATGACGTTGGAGAGCATGCCGGGGAAGGAGTCCTCGGTGAGCTTCGGCAGCTGCTCGGCGATCGCCTCCGGCACCTTGCCCAGGTAGGCCGGGAGCACCGCGCCCAGCACACCCGCGTTCGACAGGTCGCTGCCCGCCTCCGCGCCGAACACCACGCTGGTGCGGGAACGGTCGAAGTCCCGGCCGCCCTCCGCTCCCCCGCCGTCGTACCCGGCGTCCAGCAGCGCCCGCCGCGCCGCCTCCAGCGCGAGCAGTTGCACCGGCTCGATGCTGCCGAGCGCGGCCGGCGGGATGCCGTAGGCCAGCGGGTCGAACGGGATCCGCGGCAGGAAGCCGCCCCACTTGGAGGGCGTGCTGCCGGGGCCGCCGTCGGCCGAGTGGTAGAGCGCCGGGTCCCAGCGCTCGGCCGGCACCTCCGTCACCGCGTCCACCCCGCCGACCACGTTCGCCCAGAAGGCGGGCAGGTCGGGGGCGCCCGGGAACATGCCGGCCATGCCGATCACGGCGATGTCGAGCGGAGCCGGCTCGGGCTCCCTCGCGGCCTCCGGCGCCAGGCCCAGCCGCTCCACCAGGTCGGTGGCCCGCGCGGCCAGGAATCCGGCCGCGCCGGTGCCGACCGCGGCGTGCAGCTCGGCCAGCGTCGTGGTGGCCGAGCGCAGGACGGCGACCTGCCCGGCCATGAACATGCCCCGGGCCAGCTGTTCCCGCTCGTCCACCCCGGCGAGTTCCCCGGCCACCCGGTCGAGGCCCTTGCTGGCGATCCGCAGCCGGCCGACGTTCAGCCGCTCCAGCCGTTCCCAGACCTCGCGCTCGGGCACGCCCTCGGCCCGCAGCCGCTCCCGGGTCCGCTCGAACTCGGCCGTGAACGGGCTGGCGACACAGCGGGTGGCGTGCCCGGGAGCCGTCTGCAGCAGCGCCGTCCCGCGCGCCGCCAGCACCTGCCGCTGGAACTGCGGCTGGACGGCGCCGTGGGCCACCGCTTCCTCGGTGAACAGGTACGCCGTACCCATCAGCAGTCCCGCCGCCACGCCCCGGCCGGCCAGCGGTGCGGCCAGCGCCGCCACCATGGCCGCCGAGCGCTCGTCGTGCACGCCGCCCGCGAACAGCAGCTCCACCTGCGGGCTGTCCCGCACGGCGGCCAGGAAGTCCTCCACCACCGCCAACTGCGCCTCCCACAGCGGGAAGCTGTGCCGGGGCCCGACGTGTCCGCCGCACTCCGAGCCCTCCAGGACGAACCGGCGGGCCCCGTCCTCCAGGAACTGTTTCAGCAGACCCGGGGAGGGCACGTGCAGGAAGGTCCGGACACCCGCCTCCTCCAGCACCCGGGCCTGCGACGGGCGCCCGCCCGCGATCACCGCGTGGGTGGGCCGCGCCGCCAGCACCTCGGCGAGCTGGGCGCTCCGCACCTCCTCCGGGGCGAAGCCCAACACCCCTACGCCCCACGGTCGTCCGTCGAGGGCAGTGGCGGTCGTCCCCAGCAGGTCGCGGGTCTGCTCCGGGCCGGCCAGAGCGAGGGCCACCACCGGCAGGCCGCCCGCCTCGGCGACCGCGGCCGCGAACCCCGGCTGGTCGCTGACCCTCGTCATCGGGCCCTGGACCACGGGCAGTTCGGTCCCCAGCGTCCGGCCCATCGGCGTACCGGTCCCGAGCAGCGCCGACGCGGCACCCGGCGCGGCCGCGGCCCGCAGCGCGTCCAGCACGGCGTCCCGGACCGCGCGGACCGCCGCCCCGGCGGTTCTCCACCGTTCGGCGAATCTCGATGCCAGGAAGCCGTCCTGACCGACCATCAGATTCCGGTCCAACGAGCCTCCGGAGGAGGACCGCGGCAGCACCCGGCACCCGTCGGCCACCACCGTCTCCGACCCGTCCATACGGCGCACGGCCGCCGCGATCTCCTGCGGGACCGCCGACTCGTCGAGCAGCGCGAGCTGGCTGTCCAGCACCACTCCGGCCGCTCCCCCGGCCACCGCCGCCGCGGCGGTGTGCGGGCCGATGCCACCGCAGGCCCAGACCGGCACCCCGATCCCGGGTGCGGCCAGCAGTTGCTGGAGCAGTACGAAGGTGCTCAACTCGCCGACCGGGCCGCCGCTCTCGCTGCCGCGCGCGATCAGTCCGTGCGCCCCGGCGCGGACCGCCGCGAGGGCCTGCGCGAGATCGGTGACCTCGACCAGCAGGCGGTACTCACCGGCCAGTTCGGCCGCGTCCCAATGGGGGGCGCCTTCGGCCAGCACCAGGGTGTCCGGCCCCGCACCGCCGCGCGGGCGCAGTTCGGCGGGGTCGAGCCGGCAGCCGGGGCCGACCCTGACGCCGAAGCGGCCGGTGAACCGCCCGCGGAGGGTGGCGAGTTCCTCGCGGGCGCGGCGGTCC
>NZ_JBHUAF010000015.1:0-18903 GCF_042789895.1 Kitasatospora sp. NPDC056783 | reverse complement strand
GGTCCCCCGTCCCGAGGTCCAGCACGCCCAGCGCGCCCGCGCGGGACACGGCCTCGACGAGCCCCGCATCCGGCTGGCGGAAGGGCGTGAGGCCGATGACGAGTTCGGTCAGCAGTGCGGTCGGTGCGGTGGTCGACTGTGCGGCGGACCTCATGGGCTCTCCGGGTGTGAGTCTGACGGCGCAGGGGGGTGGCACGAGCGACTCTCGGTGCAGCGCATCGCGGAGCGCCTCTGCGGCATTGCCAGAGGCGCCCTCGCGCGATCCGCCGCCCGCTTGTAGGTTGACACTACTAGCGGGTAGTGCCCGACAGGTTAAGCGCACGTTGCGCGTTCATGTCAAGACAGTCGACGCTCCATGCGGGGAAGGAATTCCGAGCCTGCAACCGCCAGCCTGGAGACCCGAAGAGCGAGCAGCGGCACCGGAGTTGAAGAACAGCGCCGAGTACGCCGAACTGCCGTCCGCGCAGACCGGGGCAGACCGGGGAAGCCCGCCGACTCGGTCGAATCCGTCCGACGGGAACCGCCGGTCAGGTCCGGGACGCTCCGAGGAACCGCAGCACGGCGAGGACCCGGCGGTGGTCCGCGTCGACCACCGGCAGGTCGAGCTTGGCGAAGATGTTGTTGATGTGCTTGGCCACGGCGCTCTCGCTGTCGTTGAGTTCGGAGATCGCCTCCTTCGCCTCCAGGTGCGCCTCCGCGATCATCGCGCGGGTCTCCCCCGGCATGTCGGGGCGCGCGGCCATGGCCAGGCCCAGGTTGACCGCGAGGGAGACCAGCCGCTGCTGGGTGCCGTCGTGCAGATCGCGCTCGATGCGGCGGCGCTCGGCATCGACGGCTTCGATCAAGCCGGTTCGGCTCTCCGCCAGGCGGTCGACCCGCTCCTGGAGCCGCTGGGCCCGGCTCGGCCCGAGCAGTGCCGCCGCCGACCGCGACTCGGCCCGGGCCATCGCGCCCGCCACCCAGGGCACGGCGCACAGCAGGACGACTCCGCCCACCGCGTAGCACGGCAGCCGCGTCGCGTAGCCGAACCAGTCCTGACGGACCCCCGCCGGCAGCGCCCACGCCCAGCCGAAGGCGGTGGCGCCCGCCAGACCCACGGCCGCCACCACGAGCACCAGCAGCTCCGACACGGCCAGGAGGGGGCCCAGGAGGAGGTGGTACCCGACCTGGTGCCAGGTGCGCGTCGAGGAGAGCCACCGCGCGGCCACCTCCCACGACCACCGCTCCGGCGCGGGCGTCGGACGCGGGATGCCCACACCGAGGAGCACCCGGTGGCGAACCCGCTGAACGGCCGTCAGAACCGGCGTGCCGAGCACGATCAGGGCGACCGACACGGGAAGGGCGAAGGGCCAGTTCCCCGTCTTGGCGCTGAACGCCACGCCCCAGACCCACACGGGCGCCGGCATCAGGTGCGGCAGGACACCGGCGGCCAGGAAGCCGGTGTCCCGCCGCGCCCGAAGTACCGGACGCCGCAGCCCGGGTGGAATCGTCATGGTGCGACCCTAGGACACCTCCACGCGGGTGTGCCATGAACCTCGTATCCGAATCCATGGTGAAACCAGTGCCACCCCTGGCGCCACGGCAGCCCCTCGGGCTCCGCGCCGCGTCGGGCCGCCTCCCGCCGCCAGGCCACGGCCGCGACCGCGTCGGGCCGGTCGTGCCGGATCGGAATCACACCCGAACCACTTGATCATGAGGGGGGGCCGAGCTCTAGGCTGATCACCGACAGCCGGAGGGGGACCGGCCCGCCCGCCACAGCCTTCACCTCGCGCGAACCCGCAGCCACGCATCGCCGCGCGTCACGGCCCGGCCGAAGTCCCGTCCCGCCACCACGAACCGGGTGGCCGTGCCAAGAGAGCGAGATCAGGATGGCCCCTGCGACCGAGGGCGTGCGCCCGGATCGTCCTCGTACTGGGTGTACTCGGGCGATTCGGGCGTGCGTCCAGGCGGGATGCACGGCGTCGCGGGCCCGACAAGATCGGCCGGGCAGGGCCTGGTCCACCGACCCGGCGAACCCGTGACCCGAAACCTAGGAGCAGCCGTCATGACGAGCGTCCCGGCGCAGCCCGCCCCCCACCGACTCCGGGTGGGGTCCCTGCACTCCTCCCTCGGCGACCCGGCCCTGGAGTCGATGAACTTCCTCAACGAGATCGCCGGCCGTTTCCCTGACGCCGTCTCGTTCGCACCGGGACGCCCCATCGAGGAGTACTTCGACCTGGAGGCGATCCACACCCACCTCCGCAGCTACGAGCACCACCTCGTCGCGGACCGGGGCTACACACCCGCGCAGGTCCGCCGGGAGCTCTTCCAGTACGGTCGCACCAAGGGTGTCATCCACGACCTGATCGCCCGGAACCTGGAAGCCGACGAGGGCTTCCACCCCGACCCGGACTCCGTCGTGGTCACCTCCGGCTGCCAGGAGGCGATGTTCCTGGTGCTGCGGGCCCTGCGGCGGGACGAGCGCGACGTCGTCCTCGCGGTGGCGCCGACCTACGTCGGCCTCACCGGCGCCGCCCGGCTCCTGGACATGCCGGTCCTTCCGGTGCGCAGCGGGTCCACGGGCGTGGACCTCGAACACCTCCGCGCCCGCGTCCGGCAGGCCCGCGCCGAAGGCCTGCGGCCGCGCGCCTGCTACCTCGTCCCCAACTTCGCGAACCCCTCGGGCCTCAACCTCGACGTGGACAGCAGGCGAGGCCTCCTCGAACTCGCCGAGCAGGAGGACATCCTGCTGCTGGAGGACAACCCGTACGGGCTGTTCCACGCCACGGGCGAGCGGCTCCCCTCCCTCAAGTCGATGGACACCCGACGCCGGGTGGTCTACCTGGGCTCGTTCTCCAAGACGGCCATGCCCGGGGCACGCGTCGGCTTCGCCGTCGCCGACCAGCTGGTGGAGGAGGAATCCGGCGAGCTGGGCCTGTTCGCCGACCAGCTGTCCAAGCTCAAGAGCATGGTGACCGTCAACACCTCGCCGATCTCCCAGGCGGTCGTCGCCGGAAAGCTGCTGGAGCACGGCAACAGCCTGGTCGAGGCCAACCGCCGGGAGGCCGAGCTCTACCGGACCAACCTCCGCCACCTCCTGGACGGCCTGGAGCGCCACTTCGGCGGGACCGGGATCACCTGGAACACCCCGGCCGGCGGATTCTTCCTGGTGCTGACCGTCCCGTTCCCCGTGAGCGACGACCTGCTCGAACTGTCCGCCGGCCGGTACGGAGTCCTGTGGACACCCATGCGCCACTTCTACGACGACCCTTCGGTCGACCGGCAGATCCGGCTGTCCTACAGTTCGCTGACGCCCTGTCGGATCGACGAAGGGCTGACCCGGCTCGCCTCGTTCATCCGGGAGTGCCGTCCCTGATCAGTCGCCCCGCGCGGACCGCACCGACTCGGACCGCACCGACTCGGACCGCACCGGCTCGGACAGCGGTCCGAAGGAGCGGCGCAGGTCGTCCAGTTCGCTCGGGTCCGCACCGCGGACGTAGGCGAGCGGGGCGTAGTGGACCGTGACGCCGGCCGGCTCCTGGAGCAGCGGCTCGCCCGCCGGGTTGGCCGGCCACTCGACCGCCCCGGTGACCGTGCGGGCCGGGATGAGCCAGTAGTCGCCCGGGCGGTAGTCGCCGCCGGCCTGGAAGTAGACCTGGACGCCGTCCTCCAGGTCCAGCCAGGCACCCTCCCGGATGCACAGCGCGCCCTGGTCCAGGGCGAGTCCGCCGCGCGCGCCGGTGGCCCGGTGGTCCCAGCGGCGCAGGAAGGGGTGCCGCTCGGCCAGCCGGCCCACGCCCGCGTCCGGCTCCGCCGAGAGCCGCACCCGGCGGCCCGGCAGGTCGACCTCCTCGACCCGAGGCAGCTCGCCGGGCTCGCCCCGGCTGACGTACGCGCTGTCGCCGACCTCGACCCGGTCACCGACCTGGAGGGAGAGCTTGTCGTCGCCGCCGAGGGTGGTCAGGTCGACCCAGCTGCCCTCGATGGCGGCCACGGGGAGCACCACCGAGCCGTTCTCCCGGGACCACTTGAAGGTGGCGCCCTGCTCCACCGGGCCGCCCCGGTGGATCTCCACCCGGTACAGCTGGTTCTCCGGACCCCGGTAGGCGGCGTCCGGGTGCGTCAGACAGGGGTCGTCCGCCCGCTCGGGGCGCTGGGCGCGCGCGGCCAGCAGGCCCGGGCCGGCGTGCCGCGCGGCGGCCCAGGCGCCGAACGCCCGGCGGATGGTCTCGGTTCCGCCGTCCGGGACGCCGTGCCGCGCGGCGAGCACCTGCCAGACCACCTTGGTGCGGGCCGCGGTGTCGGGCAGCGCCGCGCCGAGCGCGACCTCGCGCAGCGACGGGTCCTCGACCGCGGTGACGCCGCGCTCCCAGACCTTCAGGTACACGGTGTAGGGGAACGTGTCGGGCAGCCGGTCGGCCGGCTTCTCCTGGTCCCGGTAGGCGTCCGGCTGGTCCCAGTAGGTCCAGTGCTCCGACGGGCCGACGGTCTGTTCGGCCGGCGTGCCGTCGTCCGGGACGGCGACGCCGGGCCGCGGCCGGTCGGCGTCCAGCAGGATGCCGTCCACGTAGTAGCGGCCACCGCCGATCGTCAGGTCCGACGGCCCCTGGCCGCCCGGCTGGAAGGCGATGGCGAAGCCCAGGTCGTCGCCGGGTCCGCCGTGGTCGCCGATCAGGTCCCTGGTGAGCGTGCGGATCCGGTGCAGTTCCATCGCCGCCTGCTCGTTGGCGTCCGCGTCGAGCTGGACACGGCCCTGCTGGGCGAGCACCGCCGAGTAGTGCTTGCCGGGCCGGAAGGTGACCCGGGAGAGATCTGCGTGCATGGCTGGCCTTTCGACAGGTCGTTGCGACAGGTCATCAGGAGACGAGGAAGATTCCGGAGTCCGAGCCGGCGGGGGTGAATTCGGTCAGCCGCGCCCGCAGGCTGTCCAGGCGCTGGGGCTGGAACAGGTCGTGGAACGCTCCGAGTTCGGCGCGGTCCTCCGCGCCCCGGGTGATCTCGGACGCGCAGCCGGCGGCGAGCTGGGCGTAGCCGGGGGTGCCGTAGCGGACGCTGGTGAAGTGCGGCCGTACCCGCTGGGCCTCGACCTCGCGCAGCGCGGCGGCCTGGCCCGGGTCCAGTTCGCCGCGCTCCGCGCGCTCGGTGACGGCGGTGCGGACCAGGTCGGGCTGGCACTCGTACCGGCGCGGGGTGCGCGAGCCCGGCGGGACGTAGCTGAACCGCAGGCAGCCGGCCGAGCGCCGGGCGACGCTCAGCTTGCCGGTGAACACGGAGTTCTCGGCGAGTTCGACGGCGTGCGCGTACACCTCGCCGATCACCGTGGAGCGTTCGGCGCGCAGTACCGCGTAGGCGTGCTCGCAGTCGGGGCCGGCGAGCGCCTCCACATCGGAGCCGGTGGCGTCCAGGACGCTGTCCGCGAGGTGGATCCGCGGCGGGTCGTCGTCGGCTTCGTCGCCCACCACCCGGATCGTGCCCAGGATGCTGCGCTCGATCCGCACGCAGGCGGTGGTGTGGTCCAGCACCAGGCTGGGCTCCTGCGGCGAGTGCGGTTCGCAGTGCGGTTCCAGCGACCAGCCGGGCACCAGCGTGCAGTGCCGGATGGTGAGGGCGGCGAGCGGGCCGGTGACGTTGACGCCGCGTCCGGTGATCAGCAGGCCGTCCAGCACCAGCCGGCCGCCGGGGCCCTCGCCCTCGATGCCGCGCACGTTCAGGGCGTCGGGCCGGTTGCTGTACCAGTCGAGCAGCCGGATCACCGGACGGGTGCCCTCGGCGGCGCGCAGTTCCAGCCGGTCGCCGGGCTCCAGGTCGAAGTCCAGCTGCTCCTGGTAGGCGCCGCTGTGGGTGATCTCGATGACGGCCTCGCCGTCCGCTCGGCCGCTCTCCCGGTCCGCCCGCCAGCGCTGGTACGCCTCCGTGATCCGCTCGTCCGGCTTGCCCGGGCCGACCTGGTACACCTTCGGCGTCCGGGGCCGCCGGCGCGGGTACTCGCCGCCGCCGGTGTCGTCGCTGAAGGCGTAGTGGTAACCGACCCACACGCCCCGGCGCGGCGCGGAGCGGGCGCCGAAGGCGATCCGGCCGAGCACCGGGTCGACCGCGACCCGGCCGCGCTTGGGCCGGTAGCGCCAGTGCGTCAGGTCGGCCACCACGATGTCGGCGGGCGGGATCGGCTCGTCGTCGCCGTCCCGCCAGACGGCGAAGCTCTTGCCCGGGCCGTAGTAGTCGGCGAACCGGTCCGCCAGCTGCCTGCGGCGGATCGGCGCGGGGACGTCGTCGATGGCGGCCGGGTGGGTGGTGCCGGCCTCCGGCTCGGGCTTGGTGAACAGTTGGGCGTCGTTGCCGAGGATCGAGAAGGTGAACAGGTTGCGCGCCCGGTCGACGCAGTAGGCGGGCGCCCGGGTGACGGAGTACGGCTTCAGCCGCCAGACGTACAGGCCGAGTCCGGCCGGGGTGTAGCCGCCCTGGCGGCGGGCGGAGGCGGCGCGGCGGACGTCCACGGTGTGCGCCAGCCGGTCGAACGGGCCGCCCAGCAGATCGAGTTCGCCGCCCGCGCGGAGGTCCACCAGTCGTCCTCGGCCGAGTCGCTGCCGGTCGGCCGCGGCCTCGTCCGCGCGGAACAGCCGGACCGGCTGGGTGGAGCCGAGCAGCCGGTTGAACTCCACGGCCCGGGCCGGCCAGTCGGCGACGGAGGCGGCGAGCTCCTCCAGCAGCGCGAAACCGCCCTTGCGGCGGCGGTTGGC
This sequence comes from Kitasatospora sp. NPDC056783, assembly GCF_042789895.1. NCBI lineage: Bacteria > Bacillati > Actinomycetota > Actinomycetes > Kitasatosporales > Streptomycetaceae > Kitasatospora > Kitasatospora sp. NPDC056783. The sequence continues at coordinate 12,187 of NZ_JBHUAF010000015.1, read as the reverse complement.
CACGGTGTTGGCGACATCGCGGCGCGGGGCGAGCCGGGCGGCCAGCCGCTCGCGGGCGGCGGCGTCCACGGCGCTGCCGCCCGCACCCGACAGGCCGGTGGAGAGGACCTCCTCGTACCCGGGCAGGATCCGGTAGCCGACCAGGTCACCGAGGTAGGCGACGGCCCAGTCGGCGGCGGTCTCGATGAACCAGTCCTGGTAGCCCTGGTCGATCCCGGCCCGGACGACGTCGACCTGTTCGCCGATGACCGCGAGCAGCGCCCGCAGGGGTTCGCCCGCCTCGGCGTCGCGCAGCCGGTGCCACTGCGGCAGCAGGTCCCACAGACCGTCGGGCTCGCGGGTGGTCATCCGCGGACCTCCTTGAGAATCAGGGTGTCGGGCAAGTCGGGTGAGAGCATCGCGAGTTGCGCGGGCAGGATGCCCCGGAACACCGTGATGACGCGGCCGGGGCGCAGCGGCCCGGTGTCGGTGATGTCGGGGTTGAGGCGCAGCAGGTCCGCGATCGAGATGCCGTTCAGGGCGGCGATCTCGGTGAGCGTCTCGTCCTCCCGTACCCGGTAGCGCTGCTCTTGGAAGCGGGCGAGCTCGGCCCGGACCACCGACTGGGGCCGGGCGAGCCCGTCGACGAGGTGCTCCAGCCCGGCCGGGGTGAGCGAGCTCGGCACGCCGGTGAAGGTGTCCACCTCCAGGTAGTCCACCCCGGGCACCGCCTGCGCGGTGGCGAGCAGCTCGGACAGGTGGGCGGGCTGGCCGAGTTGGCGCCCCGGGTAGCCGAGCCGGGCGAGCAGCGCGTCGCGCAGCGTCGGCTCGACCAGCTCCCAGGAGTGGTCCGGGGCGACCTTGACGCTCGCGGCGATCACCAGCAGCACCGGCTCACGCACGGCGACCCGCACCGGCAGGCCCGGATCGCCGTACGTGGTGAGCGCCTTGCGCAGGGTGCGGATCAGGTCGGAGTCGGCGGCGATCGGGATGTCGTCCACTCCGGCGACCGTGACGTGGATGATCTCCCGCTCGCCGTCCGAGAGTTCCGTCGCGCTGGCCCGTCCGATGCCCGCCCGGCCCCGGGTGAAGTCCTCGTAGTCGGGGACGGAGACCAGCCGGTCGAGCGCGGTGACGGCGAGCGGGATGTTCCGCCGGGCCGGGCCCGGTCCGTCGGGGTCGGCCCCGCCGGTGGCCGGGAGCGGGTTGACCACGGCGGATACACCGAGCGGGCGGCTGGTCAGCTGGCTGATCCGGCCCGCTCCGACGTTGCCGACGGCTCCGATGCCCACCCGGTACCGGGCGCGGACGTTCTCCTGCCCGGTGGGCAGCCGCGAGCCGTGCACGCCGTCGCCGAAGGTGACGGTGGTCCGGCCGTCGGCGGCGGCGCCGGTGACGTACACCCGCTCGCCGGGGCCGCGCCCGGCGAGGCTGTCGACCTCGTGCCAGCGGACGCCGTCGACCCGTACCTCCAGGGTGCTCCGGGCGCCCTCCGGGGTGTCGGCGGCGAGCCAGGTGAGCGGGGACTGCCAGAGCGTGAAGGTCTGGCCGGGCGTTCCGGCGTCGCCGCTGCCGATCGCCTCGTCCCGGGTGGCGCCCTGGGTGGCGCGCACCACGTTGCCGGCGATGCGTACGGTGTCGCGGCGGTAGGAGTACGCGAGGTCGGCGCTGAGGGTGATGGTGGTGTGGACGGTGTCGCCGGGCAGCAGCGGGTCGACGCTCTGCCGGACTCCGGCGATCATGGCGAGTTCGGTGCCGCGCACGCCGGTGGTGCCGGGGATGTCGCCGCGTTCGCCGCTGATCACCACCCAGCGTCCGGGGGTCAACCCGTCGTAGAGCTCGGCGAGTTCGATGTCCCGGCCGAGGACGTCGTCGGTGACCGCTTCGTCGGCGAGCCGGAGCGGCTCGCCGCGGGCGTAGACGGTGGTGGCACGGATGTCGGAGAGCTGGGTGTCGTCCTGGTCCAGCCAGGGGATCTGCAGGCTGAGTTCGGTGACCTTGGCGGCGATGCCGAAGTCCGCCCGGGAGATCACGTGGACACTGGTGACCCGGGTGATGACCTGCTTGAGCGCGTTCTTCTTGTTCGGCCGCTGGATGACCACCCAGCCGCCGGGGACGATCTGTTCGTACACCCCGTCCAGCGCCAGGGTCGTGCTCGGGACCTGCTGCATCCGCGAGGTGAAGGTCACGGCGACCGCGCGTGGCGCGCCGGTGGTGGCCCGCTGGTACTCGAGGGTCACGCTGAGCTCACCGGACTGGACGGTCCGCTTGTCGCCCTCTTCCAGCGGCGTGGTGGCGCCGTCGAGCGTGATGTGGACCACGTCGTGGGAGTCGGGGCGGGAGACGACCACCGGGCGCCCGGGCAGGTCGCTGGAGAAGGTGGCACCGACGCCCGCCTCCGTCGCGGCGGCCTCGGCCGGTGGCGGCGTCGGCGGCGCGGTGACGGTCAGCTGGACGGTGCCGGCGCCCAGCGACCCCTGTAGTGATCCGCTGGTCGGCAGGCCCAGGCTCAACGGCGGCAGCGGCGCGCCCGACTCGACGTACGAGAAGTCCGCCCGAGTCGGGGTGCCGGTGTCGTCGAAGCTGATCGTCATGCTGAGCAGCCGGTTGCCCGTGAGCGGGTAGTCCTCGTACCGGAGCACCCCGCCCCCGGGCCCGAACACCGGCTTCAGCGGCGCGGTGGCCCCGAACGGCGTGGCGACCACCCGCATCGCCTGCACGTCCCGCAGGGCGAGCGGAGCCGTCAGGTCGACCTGCCGCCAGGCGGCGTACAGCCCGTCGCGCAGCCTGGGGTCCAGGGCGGCGAGCAGCTGCGGGCCGAGGTCCGAGCCGGCACCGAAGATCCGGCGCGGGTCGCGGTCCAGGTCCCGGGCGCTGAGCGGGGGCCGGGTGGGCGCGGTGCGCAGCGAGGCGAGCAGCGAGCCGAGGCCGCGCACGGCCGGATCGGCGGTGGGGCTCTCGCCGGCGGCCGGCGCTCGGCCGAGCGGGGATTCCCGCGGCTGCGGGGGTTCCAGGCCGCGTGCCTGCTCCCGCAGACCGGCCAGCTCCCCGGCCAGCCGGTCCAGCCACTGGGCCACCGCCGGGTACGGCGCTGCCAGCGCGGTCGCCTCCCGGACTCGGGCGATGACCGGGTCGAGCCTGTCGGCGAGGTCGGACGGGTTGTCGATGCCGGGCAGGTCGGCGCGCAGTTGCCGGAGCCACTGGTCGTCGAGGTCCCGGATGATCCTGCTGTTTCCGGGGCGGGGGTTCGGCGCCCCCTCGGAGGCCGTGATCCACGCGCCCACCTCGTCCCGCAGGTCCTTCAGGGTCGGCAGGGTCCTGGGCGGCAGACCGATCACGGTGACGTCGGCGTCCCGGTCGATCCGGACGTCCTGCACCCGCTTGAGCAGGCGGCGGCCCTGGTCGGTGTTCGAGTCCGCGTCGAAGACGAACAGCAGCTGGTCGCCGGGCTTGAGGTTGTTCGCCGTGCCGGCCGCGGACAGCTGTGCGCGGTCCCCGTTCTGCAGGTGCTGCACGCTGACCTGGTACGGCCTGCGCCGGCGTACGGCCAGTTCGTTCCACGCCCAGCGGGCCGCCAGGTCCTCGGCGGTCTCGAAGGACTGCGGGGCCTCCCCCGGCCCGGGCACGCTCTGGCTGCGCGCGCCGCGCGGGATCACCGTCGTCCGGTCGTCGGCCGCACGCGGGTCGCGGTCCAGGGTGTACGCGAGGTAGGTGTCCGCCGCGACGCCGGGCCGGGGCCGGTGACCGACCAGGCGGCCGAGCAGGGCGAGCGAGCCGTCCTCGGTGGCGGTGCGCAGATAGCCCTCGTTGGCGATCCGCTCCGAGTAGAAGGTCAGCAGGTCCGCCAGCACCGCCCAGGAGTCGATCAGGGCGATCGCCGGGTCGTCCGGGGTCCGGACCGTCAGGTCGCGCAGCCCCGGGTACGCGGGGCCCGAGAGCCGGTCGAGCATGCCGGCGAGGAACTCCCCGTAGCGGCCCACCCGGTAGCCGATGGCGTCCAGTCCGGGCGGGTTGAACACCGTGGCGGGGGTGACGGCCCCCGGGTCTCCGCAGCCGTATCCGCGCTGGCCGCTCACCGGCCACCTCCGATCACGATCGAGAGCCGGCCGTTCTCCGGCCGGTCGGGGTCGTTGTCGCAAGCGGCGATCTCCAGCGCGCCGAGCCGGAGCAGCCCGGCCGTGAGCTCGCCGTCCTCGCGGCGGAACCGCCGCCGCAGCCGGGTGACCTCGACGCTCAGCACACCGGGCACGGCCGCCGCGGTGGCGACCAGCCGGGAGACCCGTACCGGTTCGCCGAAGTCGAGCGCGTCCGGGTGGAAGAAGCCGAGCCGGCCGTCCGGCAGCGCGCGGTTGCCCAGCTCCCGGCGCAACTCGGCCAGCACATGGCCGCGTTGGTACCCGGGCGCGGCGCACACCCGCAGCTCGACGTCGAGCGGGACGAGCAGTGCCGGGCGGACCACCAGGTCATGGCCGATCCGGCGGTACCGCTCCAGCGCGTTCCCGACCGCGGTGAGCAGTCCGGCACTCGGCACCGCGTCGCCGTACGGCTCGACGGCGACGTGGATCTCCCGGCCGCTGCCGCTCCAGCGTGGTTCGGCGGCGGCGCGGCGGACGCCCGGGAGCCGGGCGGCCAGCTCGGCGTAGTCCTCGGCGGTCACCGCGCGCAGCCGGGTGCGGTGCAGTGCGAGCGGCGCGAGCCGGCGGACCTGCTCCAGCGGCTCGGGCTCGGTGCCGCCGCCGGCGGCCAGCGGGTTGCGCACCCGGACCACCGCCGTCTCCGGCCGCGGCTCGTTCCGCCTGCCGCCGCGCGCCGGCCGGCCGCGGCAGATCACCAGGTGGTTGATGGCTTCGGCGCCGACGTTCCCGGCCGTTCCGCCGCCGATCCGGTAGCCGACCTCCAGTCGGCCGCCCGGCTCGGGCGCGGCGCCGTGCCGGCCGTCGCCGAAGCGCAGCGCCAGCCGGCCGTCGTCCGTCGGCTCGCCGACGAAGTGGTGGTCCCGCCCGCCGCTGTCGAGCAGGTCCCGTCGGGGCGTCCAGTCGTCCTCTCCGAGGACGGCCCGGACGGCGGGCAGCGCGGAGCGCGGGTCCTGCCCGCCGAGCGCGGCCGCCGGTCCGGCCAGCGCGGGCGAGTCGGCGGCGAGCCCGGTGGCGTACCGGGCGCCCCAGCTCTGGGCCACCTCCCACACGGTGGCCGGGCCGAGCACCGCACCGGCGCGGGCGCGCGCCGTGAGCACCTCGATCCGGCGCAGTTTCCCGGCCAGCAGACGGGTACGCCGGGCCAGCAGCTCGCGCAGTACGGCGGCGGGACGCCCGGCCAGGTCCGCGAGCGGCTGCGCTCCGAACAGCAGCGTGAGTTCGGCGACTTCGGCGCGGGTGACCGGCTCGCCGTCCTTCGCCCGGTGCCACAGCTCCTCCAGGCGCGCCCGTACCCGCTCCGGAATCCCGGCCAGCAGCTCGGCCTGCGCGGCGCAGACGTGTGCCGGGTCGGGGTACGCCGTCGCCTGGGTGACCGGGCCGTGGCGCAGTCGCGGGCGGAAGGGCCGCGCGGGCAGCAGCGGATAGCCGGTCTGGCCGAGCAGGGTCAGCAGTGCGGCCGCCTGGGCGTCGGCGGTGGGCGGCCGCACCTCTTCCTGGGTCGGGTCGTCCGGGCGGAGCCGCAGCCCGATCCCGGCCCGCGTGACGGCCGGTCCGCCCACCAGTGAGCCGAGTTCACGGACCTGGTCCGGAGTGAGCGTCCGGCCCGACCGGGTCCGGTCGAGCAGGCTGTGGATCGCCTCGGCCGAAGGGCTGCCGGTCGCGTCGTCCGCACAGCCGCAGCCGCGGCCGGCGGGGCCGCAGGGCGCGACGACCACCGGCGCGGGCGGCACCGCGAAGCCCTCGGGTGCGCCGGCGCAGAAGGTGAGCGAGCGGCCGTGGTCGACCGGCACGACATTGCCACGCGCGACGCCGACGTCGGAGATCGGCCCGCAGTCGGGGCCGCCGTGGGTGGCGAGGCAGAGCGCGAAGGTGAGCGCGTCCTCCTGCGCCCAGCCGACCTCGACCACCGGCTGGTCGTACAGCTCGTCCACCAGGTGGGTGACGGAGGTGAGGCGGACGGCCTGCCGGTGCGCGGGGTCCGCGTCGGCGGGGGCGCCGGTGCGCGGGCCGAGCGCCTCCTCGATGATCAGCAGGTCACCGGGCCCGAGCGCGAGATGACGGGCCCGGTCTCCCTCACCGTCCCGCCGACCGTCCCGCAGGGTGGCCGAGGTGGCCCCCTTGGGCAGGACGCAGTCCTGCTCCCCCCAGGTCCAGAACCGGATGGTGTTGTGCGCCGGGTGCAGGGTGAGGTCACCGCCGCCGAGCGGTTCGAAGACCTCGACCGGCGCGAGGTGGGTGAGCGCGTCCAGCCGCTCGTCCGGCAGGACCGTGCCGAGCTCCGGGCGCTCCTGCGGGCCGAGCCGGCTGACGTCGACGGCGGCGAAGCGGAACGTGCCGTGCGGGATGGTGAGTCGCTGCTCGGTCTCGACCGCGACGAAGGCCCGGGCGTTGCAGCCCTCGTGCATCGGGTAGTCGATCAGCCGCACGTGCCGGCGTACGGAGACCCGGCTGCGGGCGGTGTCCAGATACGCCTCGGTGGCCACCGCGTCCTGCTGGTAGCTCAGTTGGTCGGCGGTGTACGCGAGCAGCTCGACCAGGGTGATGCCGAGGTCGGGCACGTGCTGCTCGACCCGGTCGGGCGTGGTCAGGCTCATCCGGTCCAGCACCAGGCGGCGCAGGCTGTCGTAGTCACGCGCGGTGTAGTCGATGACCGGCGCGGGCCGGAAGGCGGGCGGTGCCCCGTCGTCCGGCCGGCAGTCGTACGGGCTGGGGCAGTCGGCCCCGAACGAGAACCCGGTGTGCGAGTACCGGGGGTCGAAGCCCGGGTACGGGCGGGTTCCGGGCCTGCCGTAGGCGTCGGCCCGGACCACGGACAGCCGGTAGCGCGAGGTGTCGCCGGTGCGGTCGAGCACGACGTGCATCCGGTCGTCCAGCTCCGGGTCGTCGGAGCGCTCGATCTCCACCTCGACGGCCCGGACACCGGTGATCCGACGGCCTCCCTCGATCCGGATGTTCTCCGGCCCGAGCTCACGCGGCGCGCGCCCGAGGAAGGTGACGGTGAGGGTGGGCCCGTCGTCGTCCACCTCGGCACCGTCCAGGCCGAACAGCCGGGCCTTGCGGACGTCCCCGCGGCGCGGGTCGGTGCCGCAGCTCTGGTCGTCAGTACCGGTCGTCATGCCGCACCCGGCCTTCGAAGACGTCGTCGCGCCGCGTACCGGTCGGCTTGACCAGGTAGGACAGCTCCACCCGCACCACGTTGTCCTCGCTCACCACATCGAGCGCCGCGACCTCGATCACGTCCCCCAGCCAGCGCTGGAGGGCCGCCTGGACGGAGAGCCGCAGCGCGGCGGCGAGCTCGGGGCTGTTCGGGGCGAAGACCAGATCGAGCAGCCCGCAGCCGAAGTCCGGCCGCATCACGCGTTCGCCGGGGCTGGTGAACAGCAACTGCTCGATCATGTCCCGGACGTGGTCGTCGTAGCCGGCGTCGGCGGTCCGGCCGCGCCGGTCGATCCGGAACGGGAAGGCCAGGTCGGTGCGGCTGTTCATTCCCCTCATTCCCCCATCACGCGCTGCTGGACGACGGACACCACCGGCGGCCCCTGCGGGATCTGCTCGGCGCTCTGGCAGATCCCCACGGAGGACCGCAGCAGCACCGGCGAGCCGTTCAGCCGGACCCGGGCCGCGGGCGTCACCCAGCGGATCGTGGTGCACGGCTGCGGCTTGGTGCCCACGGTGAACGGGCAGCCGGTGACGGTGTGGAGGTCGGCCGTACCGGTGACGGCCTGACCGGAGACCAGGACCCGTGACTGCGTGGGCTGGGCCGTGGCCGGCGCGCCGTGCGGACAGCTCACGGTCGCGTTGACATGCAAGAGACTTCCGGGCATCGCTCGCTCCCCGCGTCAGGTCACGCTCAGCGCGCCGTCGTTGATGGTCACGGTGTTGCCGGTGAGCGAGATCGACGCTCCATGGCCGTTGCCGATCTGGATCCCGGCGTCGTTGATCACGATCGACGCGCCGCTCGGCACCTTGAGCGTGATCCCGGTGGCCGGGTCGTCGGAGAGCACGATCACCCGCCGCCCGGTGGTCTCCAGCACGTGGTTGGGGATGCCGGGCGGCCCGCTGCCGGCCTCCACCGGGAGCTCGCTCGCCACCCCGTACCAGCACCCCGTCCAGATCGGGTAGCTGCGGTCGCCCTGCTCGAACTCCACCCATACGCCGGCCCCGACCGGCGGTACGGCGTAGTGCCCCATGCCCGAACCGGCCACCGGGAAGCAGGGCAGGGCCCAGGACGAGGTGTTGTCGCCCAGGACGTCGGGCACCTGGGCCTGGATCCGGCCGATCCCCATCGGGTCGACGTTGTTCACCACGGTGCCCCGGTACTTGCCGAGGAACTGGGTCGGTTCAGCCATGCGGGCACTCCTGCGGTGCGTTCTGTCACGTCACGGGACGACTACCGGTTCGAGGGCGATCAGGCCCTCGCGGGCGAGGGTGAAGTTCTGGGTGTACGCGCCGGGTTTGAGGTTGTGGGTGACGCTCTTGACGAAGTACAGGCCGTCGTAGGTGATTCCGGCCCCCCGGACGCCCACGAGCTCGCGCGGGCGCAGCACATGGCCGTACCGCACCACGTCCAGCTGGCCGGAGCCGGAGACGGCGTCCGAGGACTGGATCGCCTTGGCGATGATCTCGGCGAGCGCCTGCCCGGTGTCCTTCTTCGCGGTGTCGGCGATGACCTTCTTCTTCAGCGCGGGCGCCGGCCGGAGCGCCAGCGGCGGCTGCAGGACGCTCACTTCGGGCACGGGCAGAATCGCCGACACCCGCGTCGCCGGAAGCTGGACGCGCGCCTCCGGCTCCTCGCGGGCGGTGCCGTCGAAGGCGAAGGTGAGCTGGTCGACATTGGACAGCGCGTCCATGTTCACGTTCAGCGCGGGCTGCGGCGCACCCAGCCGGTTCTCCGGCCCCCAGTACGCCCGGCTCGTTCCGGGCGCCGGGCCCGGGTCGAGGTAGAACACGTAGCCGTTCGCCTTGGCGAGCTCGTTGACGTACGCGAGGTCGGTGCCCTTCTGGAAGTCGATCCGCTGAGTGGGCATCGGCGTCTGCGGCACCAGCTCGGGGATGACGAGCGGCACGATGCCGTACTGGGCGTACTTCCCGATGATCGCGGCCACCCGGGCCGCCGGGGACATCGCGGGGAACGGGACACCGGCCTGCTCCTCCAGGTCCATCAACACGGTCAGGTCCTCACCGGTGACCGTCAGCGTGGACTGGCCGGGCTGGTTGCTGATGCCGGCCTCCTGGCGGATGATCACGCCGTCCATCAGGACGGTCGGCGTCCCGGAGACCGTCACCATCAGCACGACCCTGGCCTTGGGGTCGAAGAACCCGCCCGGCAGCAGCGTCGTGTTGATCAGCCCCCGCTTCGACAGGTCGAACGCCAGCTGGAACCCGCTGCGCTGCCCCGACGCGACCGTCACCTGCACCGACAGCAGGGCGTCGGTGACCGGCTGCGGTACCGGCACCGGTATCCGCGGGCCCATCATCAGCGTGAGGTGGATCGGCCCGACCGACGAGGCGTCAGCCATTCGTCACCCCCGGCAGCGCGATGGTGATCCTGCGGCCCGGCGTCGCGGTCAGCTCCCGCGGGTCCACCGCCGGATTGGCGTCGGCGATCCGCCACCAGGGGTCGGCGCTGCCGAGGTAGCGGTACGCGAGCACGTCCAGGCGGTCGCCGGCGCTGACGGTGTGCTCCGCCGCCGGGGTCAGCCCGTCCGTCCCGGGCAGCAGCCTCCGCCTCAGGTAGGGGATTTCCCGCCCATCGGCCTCCGTCCTCACCGCCGACGGCACACCGTGGTACCGACTGGTCCGCGGATACCTCGACGGAGCGGGCATCGCGCCCGACGCACTGTCAATGCTCATCTCTCAGACTCCCCCGCCCAGTCCCAGCGTGCTCAGCCGACCGCCCACCGCGCCGCCGACCAGCCGCTCCTTCTGCGCCAGATGCGCCAGGTACAGCTCGGCCCCACGGTGGCCGGTCGGCAGGTCGCTCACCGTCAGCACCCTCAACCCGATGCTCACCGCCGCCCGCATCGGATTCAGCTCCGCGTCGAACGCCTCCTCGGTGACGGACAGTTCGGTCAGCCGCACCGGCAGCACCCGCTTGCTCCCCCACGTGAACAACGTCAGCGGCGCCTCGACCGGCGTGATCTCCAACGTCCCGAGCGCCGCCAGCCCCTGATTCACCCTGATCTGCGCACTCGACGGTTGCACCAGCATCTCCAACGTCGCCAACTGCGGATGAATCCCGTCCGGCGCCGCCACGTCCAACTGATCCGTGGCATCCAGCTCCGCGGTGAACTTCCACGTCTCCACCGCCGGCCCCTTCAGCCGCAGCGCCTCCGTCCGGTCCCCGGCGTTGTCCGCCCCCGCCGTCTGCGGCGCCAGCGACCGCTCCAGGCTGTCCGGATTGAACTGCAGCACGATCACCCGCTGTGGCGTTCCCCGCTGCGGATCGACGATGACCAGCCCCGAGCGGATCGGCTTCGGTGAATCCAGGTAGTTCATAGCACTCCCTTCGCCGCGAACCGGCCCCTCAAATCCGCTGCTCCAGCCGGTCCTCACGCGAACTCCGACCGTCCACTCCGTTCCCTCCCGGATTTGATTCGTCCACCACCGCCGGGTCTAGAAGACCAGCTTGCCCTGCTTCACGAGCTGCCTCATCCTGCTCATCCGGCCCGCGAGGTCGAGACGCATCTGTCCCGCCGGCTTGTTCCTCTCCCGAGCTGCCAGCCTCGCCTCCACGTCGTCCATGTCGATGAACGGCCTGAGGGAAACGAGGGCCTTGGCGAAATTGCTCGTCTCATCGAGCAGATACCTGATGTCGCCGGCATCGTCGGAATTTATGTGCAGCACCGGAGTCGCGCCCGGCGGGTCGGGCCTTCGGGCGAAAGCACCGCGTACGCGCCCCTCCTCCCACTGCCGCTTCTCCCGGTCGACCTTGTAGTCGCCCCACTCCGCGGCGATCAGGCTCGGGAATCCGTCCGGCACCGAAGCGCCGTGGTTGAATTCGACCTGGACCTTGTACCAGACCATCTTGGTTTTTCCTGATTGCAGCGCCCGGAACGGGGGCGCCTCCACCGCGAGGAACGGGGTGTTGACCCTCGGCCCCGACGCCGGCACGAGGTTGGAGCCCTTGGCGGGACCTCCGAGCCGGTCAGGAAGAAGGTGCATGCGAACCCAGTAGTTGCTGCTGTTGTTGTTGAGCTTGTGAGCTTTGATGTGGTCCCAACCGATGGGCTGGTGATCCGCGGCCAGGCGGGCCTCCTCGCCCTTGACCGACTTGTTGAGGAACTTGGCCTTGAAGTTCCCTCCCAGCACGCTGTCGGCGAACGGCGGGATCTCCGGATTCGGCAGCGGGGGATCGGCGTCCGGGCCGTTCAGGCTGTCGATGCCCTGAACCGTGACTCCGGCGGTCACCCCACCGGAGGGGTTCAAGGTCGCGACGACCTCGAACCCCGGGCTGCCGACCTTCTCCAGTTCCGTCAGGCGGTACCAGGCACGCAGCGCCCGGAGCACCCTGTTGTCGGCATGCTCCTCCACACCTCGCCGCAGCAGACGGACCAGCTTGGGGCGGATGCGCGCGATGATCCGTTCGAGCCGCTGCCGCTTCGCCTCCGGGGAGTTCTCGCGCTTGCGGCGTTCATCCCGTTGTTGCTTCCGCCGAAGGTGGTGCTTCCGGTACCAGTCGCGGAGGTGGTCGCGCCGGCGGCGGTAGGCGTCGCGGAGGCGGTGGGCGCCGTTGGTGAGGGCGCGGCCGAGCTTGGAGTCGCGGAGTTTACGGCCGAGGGCGCGGGCGGCCTGGCGGATGCGGGTGGTGGCGGCCTCGACGGTCTGGCGGGCCTTGGTGAGGACGCGCCCGACCGGGGACTTGGGACGTTGGGGGCGAGTGGTCTTCGGGCGGTCGGTCTTCGGATGGTCGGTCTTCGGGCGGGTGGTGTCGTGGTGGTTGGTGGGTTCCGCGCGGCGGAGGGTGTGGCGGGCCGGACCGGTGCGGGTGGGGCGGGCCGGGGTGGTGGCCGGGCGGCGGCGGAGGGCGCCGGCGGCCTTGCGCATGGTGGCGCGGGCCTTGTTGACGGCAC
>NZ_JBHUAF010000014.1:42021-50635 GCF_042789895.1 Kitasatospora sp. NPDC056783 | reverse complement strand
CGCCGCGCACCCCGGCCCGCACGGCGGAACCGGCGCCCAAGCGGCCGGTGCGGACCTCGGGGGGGGTGTCCGCACTCGGCCCGGCCGGGGCCCGGGCCCTGCAACGGGCCATCGGCAATGCCGCGTTCGCCCGGCTGGCCGCCCCGCGGCCGCACGTGCACGGCGCCGGGTGCGGCCACGAGGTGCGGCGCGGCGCCGTCCACGAGGTGCTGCGCGCGCCCGGCCGGCCGCTGGACGACGCCACCCGGGCGGACCTGGAGGAGCGGATGGGCGCCGACTTCTCGGACGTGCGCGTCCACACCGGCGCCGCCGCCCGGCGCTCGGCCGCCGAGATCGGCGCGCGCGCCTACACCTCGGGCCGGCACATCGTCATCGGCGAGGGCGGCGGCGACCGGCACACCCTCGCCCACGAGCTGACCCATGTCATCCAGCAGCGCCGGGGGCCGGTCAGCGGCACCGACAACGGCACGGGGCTGCGGGTCTCCGACCCCGGCGACCGCTTCGAGCGGGAAGCGGAGGCCAACGCCCGGGCCGTGCTGGCCCGCCCCAGCCGGTCCGCGGCGGCACAATCGGACCGGGTCACACCGTAAACGGCTGATTCAGATCGCTGTTGATCGGATGTCAAGAGGATGTTGATCAGATCCGGCCACGATGGTCCCCACCTGAACGAGGCACCACCGAAAGGGCAGGACACCGTGTCGAACACCGAGCGGACGACGGGGAACAGGACGACCGGCGCGGCCGGGCGGCTGCGCCGCGGACCGGCCGTGGCGGGGCTGGCCGCCCTGCTGGTCGCCGCCGCCGGAGTCGCCACCGGATCGGCGACGGCCGACCCCGGCGCCCCGGCGGCCCCCGGCCGGCACGCGACCGACAAGCCCCGGCGCGAGGACGACCGGCACGGCAAGCACCACCTGCTGCGCGGCCACCACCGGCCCGCCCGCTCCACCGCGTCCGGCGGCTGAGCCCCGGCCGCCCCCGCCACCCCGCCACCCCGCAAGCCCGCTACCTCGCTACCTCGCGAGCAGACCCAGCAGCCGCTCCGCCTCCACCGCGTCCGGCAGCCCGAGCCGGGTGAAGACGGCGTGGGCCTGCTCCAGGTCCGCGCGGGCCGCCTCGGTCCGGCCCAGATCGGCCTGGGCCTGCCCGCGCACGGTCAGGGCGAGCCCCCGGTCCCACTCCGAGCCGCGCTCCAGGCACCGTTCGACCGCCCGCTGCGCGTACCCGACCGCCTCGGCGGACCTGCCGGTCGCCCGCAGGGAGTCGGCCAGCCGGTACAGCGCGTGGACCTTCCAGCCCTGGATGCCGGCGCCCCGGCAGACGCTGAGGCAGTCGCAGAACCGGGCGATCGCCTCCCCGTGGCGCCCCTGGTCGTGCAGGGCCAGGGCCTGGACGTAGAGGGCGTGGGCGATCCCGGCCTGGTCGCCCAGCGGCCGCAGCAGCGCCAGGGCGCGGTCACAGGCCGACACCGCCTCCGCCGCCCGGCCGCTGCGCACCCGGGCGAGCGCCGCGCCGGCCGTGCTCGACGCCTCGCCGGAACGGTGGCCCAGCTCCCGGGCCAGCTCGACCGCCTGGTCGTACCAGACGATCGCCTCCTCGTGGCGGTGCAGGATCTGGGCGATCACCCCCAGCCCGTTCAGCGCCTGCCGGAGGATCACCCGGTCGCCGGCCGCCCGCGCCCCCTCGGCGGCGAGCCGGGCGTGCTCCAGGGCGGCGGCCGGGCCGGCGATCCGGGTCACGATGCCGCTGTACCCGAGGCGGCCCTTGGCGGCGGTCCCGGGATCGCCCCGGCGCTCGGCGGCCTCGGCCACCGCGAGGGCGGCCGGCGCCAGCCGGGTGCAGCGGGCGTCGCCGGCGTCCTGGACGAACGGGATCACGGCGAGCAGCAGGTTCGCGGCGGTGCGCACCGACCCGCCGTCCTCGCCCGCGGGCCGCCCGGCGGCGCGCAGCACCGCTTCGAGGACGGTGTCCGACTCCGCCTCGACCCAGCTCCGGGCCTGCCGGAGGTCGCGGAACCGGAGCCCGGTGGCCCTCCCCGGGTTGAGCACGTCCGCGACCGGATCGCCCGGCACCAGGCGCGCGACGGCCTCGCAGGCACTGGCCAGCAGGAAGTCCAGCAGCCGCGCGAGCGCCGGACCGGTCTCCTCCGGGTGCCGCTCGGCCCGCTCGGCCGCGAAGGCCCGGACCAGCTCGTGCCGGCGGTAGCGCCCGGCCGCGGACGCCTCCAGCAGCGCCGCGTCGACCAGCGACTCCAGCAGGTCCCGCGCCCGCGCCCCGGTCGTCCCGAGGAGCGCCGCGGCGACGTCCGGAGAGACGCTCGACGCCCCCGCCAGGGTGAGCAGCCGGAACGCCCTGGCCTGTTCGGCGGTCAGCTGCCGGTAGCTCAGTTCGAAGACCGCGTCCACGGCCAGGGTGCCGACCCGCAGCTCGCGCAGCCGTCGCTGCTCGTCGCCGAGCCGCTCGACCAGCCCGGCCAGCGTCCACCCCGGGCGGACCGCCAGCCGGGTGGCCACGATCCGGACGGCCAGCGGGTGGAAGCCGCAGACCGCCGCCAGGTCGAGCGCCTCGACCCGCTCCCCGGCCAGCCGTTCGTGGCCGATGACCGCGCCGAGCAGGCCGAGCGCCTCGCCCGGGTGGAACGCCTCCAGGGCCGTGCGGCCGGTCAGCGGCAGCCCTGCCGGCAGCGAGCGGCTGGTCAGCAGCACCGCGCAGCCCGCCGACCCCGGCAGCAGCGGGCGGACCTGGGCGTCGTCCCGCACGTCGTCGAGCACGATCAGCACCCGCCGGCCGTCCAGCAGGCTCCGGAACAGCCGCGACCGCTGCTCGACGCCCTCCGGGATCGCCTCGTCCGCGACGCCCAGCGCGGCGAGGAACCAGGCCAGCACGACGGCCGGGTCGACCGGCTCGGCGCCGACGCCGCCGAGGTCCGCGTAGAGCTGCCCGTCCCCGTAGCGGCCCCGGACCCGGTGGGCGGCCCGCAACGCCAGGGAGGTCTTGCCGATCCCGCCCATCCCGCTCACCGCGACCACCACGGGGGCCGACCCACCGGTCGCGGTGAGCCGGTCGCACAGCTCGGTGAGCGGCGCCGCCCGACCGGTGAAGTCGGGCAGGTCGCCCGGGAGTTGGGCGGGCACCGGCAGGTCGGCGACGGTCGCCCGGAACGGCGGTTCCGGCCGGGGGTCCGGACGGCCGGGCTCCGCCGCCCCGATGTGCCGCCGCACGGCGAGCAACTCGGGACCGGGATCGATGCCCAACTCCTCGGCGAGCCGCCGCCGGTGGCCGTCGAAGACCTCCAGCGCCTCCGCCCGCCGGCCGTCGGCGTGCAGCGCGCGCATCAGCAGCGCGTACGGACGCTCGCGCAGCGGGTGCGCGGCGGCGAGGTCGGACAGCCGGGCGATCGCGCGGCGGTGCCGGCCGAGGTCCACGTCCAGGTCGAGCCGCTCCTCCAGTGCGGCCAGCCGGAGTTCGGCCAGCCGCTCGCGCTGGCGGTCGGCGTACGGGCCGGGCACCCCGGCCAACGGCTCCCCGTCCTGCCACAGTCCGAGGGCGGTGGCGAGGAGGTCGCCCGCCGACTCCGGTCGTCCGCCCGCGCGGGCCCGGGCCGCCTCGGCGACCAGGGCCGAGGCCCGCTCGGCGTCGACCGCCTCCTCGGGGACGGCCAGCCGGTAGCCGCTCCCCGACCGGAGCAACACCTCGGGCTCCGCCGCGTCCCGTTCGACCACCCGGCGCAACCCCCAGGCGTAGGTGCGCAGCGCCGACAACGGCTTGCCCGGCGGCTCGTCCCCCCACAGGGCCTCCACCAGCCGCTCCGCGGACACCGCACGGCCCGGGTGCAGCAACAGGGCCACCAGCATGGCCTGCTGACGTGGCGTACCCGCACTCGCCCCGACGCCGTCGCGCCACACCCGCACCGGCCCCAGCACGGTGAAGCGCGGCCCCTCCCCCACAGCCCCCATGGCACTCCTCTTCGATCTCACCTCGGGTGATCACTTGCGGGGCCCGAGGCTAGTGGGGGCCACTAACCGTCCGATCAACGGTCGCGAACGGGGGCCCGGCCGGACCGTCACACCCGCTCCGCCCCCGTCTCCACCCCCACCCCCGCCTCCGCCTCCCGCCGGAGACCCGCCCCGCCGTCCGCCAGCCCCCGCATCGTCCGCTGGATCCGGGCGGCCGCGTCCACCGGCGCCTTCTCCGAGGTGAAGTACGAGTACAGGTGGACGATCTCCTTGGCGTACCAGGCCGGGCTGCCGACCTGCCGCGGATCTCCCCCGGCGTCGGCCGCCAGCCGGGCGACCTCCCTGGCCTCGGCGCCCCGGCCCAGCTCGACGAGCGCGGCCGCGCGCATGTGGCTCCCCAGGTACCGGACCTCCTCGTTGCCGACCCGCGCGGCCCACTCGACGGCCTCCCGGGCGTAGCGCTCGGCCGTGGCGTAGTCCTTGCTGACCCACGCGTAGCCGGCCCGGTCGCTGAGCGCCTCGGCGGTGAGCTCCGGCGGTATCCCGGCGCCCAGGGCCGCCGTGACGGCCAGTGCGGAGAGCCGCTCCAGCCGGTTCCAGTACGCCGTGCCCACGAACAGGCCGCTGATGCCGAGCCCGTTGAGCGCGCAGACGACGAGCGGCAGGCCCCGCACCGGCGGGACGTCCCGGAGGATGCGCGCCACCGTGCTGCTGAGCAGCAGGTGTTCGTCCAGCAGCCAGGCCCGGGCCTCGGTGGGGCGGCCGAAGACCAGCCCGGTGTGCTCGGTCGGCCACAGGACGGCCCGGACGCCGCCCGCCGCCCGGTTGCCGCCGGCCGCCCGGTCACCCCGGTAGAGGGCCTGGCGCAGGGTCGCGATCAGGAAGTCGAGCAGGCGCAGCAGGGCGTCCGCGCGGGCTTCGGGTCCGTCCTCGGCCTCGGCGCGCTGCCGCGCGTAGAGGCGGACCAGGTCGTGGAAGCGGTAGCGCCCGACGCCGTGGGACTCCAACAGCCCGGCGTCGACGAGCGGTTCGAGCAGCCACTCGGCCTCGCGTTCGGGCAGCCCCAGCAGGGCGCCGACGGCGGAAGCGGGGAAGTCGGCGCAGTCCAGCAGGGCGCACAGCCGCAACGCGCGGGCCTGGTCGGCCGGGAGCGCGGCGTAGCCGAGGCCGATGGTGGCCTCCACGGACAGGCCGCCGACCCGCAGTTCGCTCAAGGTCCGGGTGTGGTCGCGCAGGCGGGTGACCATGGCGGTGGGGTCGCGGTCGGGGTACGCGGCCAGCCGGGAGCCGATGATCCGCAGGGCCAACGGCAGCAGGCCGCAGGAGCGGACGAGCTCCTCGGCGGTGTCGGGGTGGCCGGCCAGCCGGCCGGGCCCGGCGAAGCGGTCGAGCATCGCGACGGCCTCACCGGTGTCGGGAACGCCGACCTCGAAGCGGCGGGCGCCGGCCATGGTGAGCACCCGGCTGCGGGAGGTGACCAGGGCCGCGCTGCCCGGCGCACCGGGCAGCAGCGGCTCCAACTGCCCGGCGTGCGCGGCGTTGTCGAGCACGACCAGGACCCGGCGCTCGGCCAGCGCCGAGCGGTAGGCCGCCGCCCGGGCCTGCAAGGTGGCGGGGACCTGCCCCGGCGCCAGGCCGAGCGCCACCAGGAAGTCCGCCAGGACGTCCATCGGGTCGACCGGGCCGGTGCCCGCGCCCCGCAGGTCGACGTACAGCTGCCCGTCGGCGTAGTCGGACCGGACGGCGTGCGCGGCGTCGAGCGCCAGGGCGGTCTTGCCGACGCCCCCGATTCCGGTCAGCACGACCAGCGGCATCCGGTCCGGATCGTGGCGCAGCGCCTGCCGCAGCTCCCCGCGCAGCTCCCGTCGTCCGGTGAAGTCGGCAGCCGACGGCGGGAGTTGACCGGGGCGCCCGGCCGGGTAGGGCCGCGCCGCGGGCCGCTGGGGAGGGACGGCCGCGAGCAGCCGGCGGTGCCGCGCCGTCCCCGGGGAGGCGGCGTCCGGCGACGGGCCGCGTTCGGCGGCCGGTCCGGCCGGTCCGGCCGGCCCGCCGGCCAGCACCCGGGCCTGGGCGGCGACCAGTTCGGGGCCCGGCTCGGTGCCGAGTTCCTCGCGCAACACCTCGCGCGCGCCGGTGAATTCGGCCAGCGCCTCGGCCACCCGCCCGTCCCGGTGCAGCGCGAGCATCCGCAGCGCCCGCAGGTCCTCGCGCAGCGGGTGTTCACCGATCAGCACGGCCAGGTCGGCGGCGGCCCCGGCGTGCTCGCCCAGGTCGTCGCGGCAGCGCAGCAGCGCCACCTGCCCGTCGAGGCGCAGTTCGGCCAGCCGTTCGCGCTCCCGCTCGGCGAACGGCCCGGCCACTCCGGCCAGCGCCTCGCCGCGCCACAGCGCGAGCGCGCCCGCGTAGCCGTCCCGGGCGGCCGTGACCCGCCCGGCGGCCAGGTCCTCGCCGGCCTCGGCGCGCAGCCGCTCGAAGCGCAGCGCGTCCACCGCGTCGGGTGCCACGTCCAGCCGGTAGCCGCCGTGGTCGGAGCGCAGCAGTTCCTGGGCGTCGCCGAGCGCCCGCCGCACCCGCCAGGCGTAGGTGCGCACCGCGCCCAGCGCGCTCGCCGGGTGGCCCGCGCCCCACAGGCCGTCGACCAGTTCCTCCGGACCGCACCGGCGGCCGGCCCGGAGCAGCAGCACCGCCAGGAACGCCCGCTCCAGCGGCCCGCCCAGCGCGGCACCCGGGCGGGGGCCGGTGATGCCGAGCGGGCCGAGCAGGCGGAACGCCAGGCCCTCCCCCGCCGCCGCCCCGCCGCCCCTTACGGCCGTTCCGTCACCACTGCCCGCTGCCACCCCAGTCACGGTTGGGCAGCTTACGCCCAGGTGGCGCGGGCTCCCGGCGCGGGTGCGGCAGGGTGCGGCGGCTTCCCGGGGAGGGGAAGGGAGGGGAGGGGCGGTCGGTCAGGAGGCCAGTTTCTTCTTCTCCAGGAGGTGGAGGACCTGCTCGCGGTTCTGTGCGAGGTACGCCTCCCAGCTCGCGCCACCGTCCTCCCGTTCGACGTGGAGCGCTTCCAGCACGCTCTGGGCGGCGTGCCGGACCTCGTCCGGCACCGGCTTCGGCCGTCCGTCCTTGTCGCGTCCGGAGGCGAGCTCGTACAGCCGGACAGCCATCTCCTTGCGTTCGCCGGGCTTCTTCCGGGGGTTCAGGGCCTGGAGGATCGCCTGCCCGGTCGTCACCCCCTCCTCCTTCCGGAACGCCAGGTAGCGCCGGTACAGCTTGTATCCGGCCAGACCGGCGGCCGGTACCGCGGCGAGACCGGCCAGCACCCAGCCGACCGGGCCGCTCGCGGCGAGCGCCCCGGCGGCGACGGCGACGGCCGCGCCGCCCGCACCGATCTTCAGCACGTTCGAGGCCATCGAGGCCGCCGTCTTCCAGGCGCGCCGCCGCCGCTTGCCGGCGGCGTAGCCCAGCACGCCCGCCAGGGAGTCGAGCGCGCGCAGGCCGGCGGTCTCCTCCCCGGCCTGGTCCTCCCGCCGGCGCTCGATCCCGGCGAGGCGCTCCCGCACCTCGGTCAGCCGCCGCTCGCGCTCCGCCGGGTCGAGGTCGGCGGCGTTCTCCAGCTCGCCCAGCTCCGCCCGCGCGGCCGCCCCCTGCCCCGCCAGGCCGCTCAGGGCCCGCACGCACTCCGCCCGGAACGCCGCTTCGGCCGCCACCAGGTCGACCTGCGCCAGCTTCGAGCGGACTTCGCGGTTGCGGTGCAGCGTCCAGGCCTCACGGGTGGCCTTGACGGCCGACAGCAGGATCGCCAGTCCGCCGGCGGCCCCGCCGAGGCCGGCCGGCACCTTGAGCCCGGCGGCGGCCAGCTTGGCCTTGAGTCCGGTGCCGGCCAGCCCCACTCCCGCGGCGGCGGTACCGCCGAGGTCCAGGGCGAGGTCCGCGGCCCGGCTCCGCAGGTACTTCCCGGGCATCTTCTTCTGCCGGGCCTCACGCAGTTCGAACCCGCTCTTGGCGGCGCTCGCCACCGAGGCCACCCCGCCGACGGCCCCGAACGCGGCAGACGCCTGGCCCGGGATCCGCGCGCCGCCCAGCGCGCCGGCCGACTTGCCGAGCACCGCGTCGACGCCGTCGGCACCCCGCTTCGCCCAGTCCGGGTACTTCGAACGCTCCCCCCAGTGGACGGCCTCCCCCACGCGTTCCCGGACGGACCGCCGCGCCGCCGCCTCCGGCTCCCGCACCTGCTCGGGCCCCCGCCCTCCGTGCTCCTGCTCCGTGCCGAGCACGGGCAGTTCGATCTCCTCCGGAACCCCGGTCCGCTGCCCGGCGGCGGAGCGCTGGACCTGGAGCGCCCGGGTGAAGGCGCGGTTCCCGGCCGCCGACCGGACCGTCCGCGGCGGCCCGGCCACCTGCCGCGGCGGGGTCTCCCGGTCGCGCCGGGCCGGTGAACCGCCCGACCGTGCGGAGTGCTGCTGCTGGAAGCGCATGCGGCGAACGTCCAATCCCCTGGGCCTTTCCCGCGATGCTGTCGCGCCCCCGGCCCGGCCCGCCAGGCACCGCCGGGCGGGCCCCCGGGCGCTCCGCGCTTCCCTCCCCCACCGTCGGCGCCGTCACCGCCCGGGCGGCCGGACACCCCCGGGCCGCCGCCCGATCGGGCCTCCGGACCTGCCCCTGACACTGCC
>NZ_JBHUAF010000014.1:39973-42011 GCF_042789895.1 Kitasatospora sp. NPDC056783 | reverse complement strand
GCGGCCCGGCACCCCTGGGTGAACATCACGGAAGGTCGGGCAGCATGCGCGACACGGCAGACCGGAGGGCGCCGGCCACGGCCCGCGGGGCGGAGCGGGCGGAGCGGGGACGGGACGGCGCCCTGAACGGCAGGCGCCTGGGCCCCGGGCTGGTCCTGCCGCTCGTCCGAGGCCACGTGCCCACCGAGGACGCCCAGCGGCAGCACGTCGCCGAGCCGGCCGGGCTGCTCCGGACGGCGTTCCGCCCGGCCGGGACGGCGCCGGAGCGCCGGGCCCGGGCCGAAGCGCGGGCCCGGCTCCGGGAGCTCTGCGGCCTTCCGGCCGCCGGCTCGGTGGACTGGGAGGAGGTCCGCTCGCGCGTGCCGCGTGCGATGAACTATGCCGGGATGCCCGCCGTCCTCCGGGAGGTCTTCGGGGAGGCCGAGCGGGCGATGCGCGGCCCGCGGGCGGGTGCCGGGTTCCGGACCTCCACCTTCGACTGACGTTCCGTCAGGCCTTCTTGACGAATTCGGACTTGAGCTGCATCGCGCCGAAGCCCTCGATGCGGCAGTCGATGTCGTGCCCGTCGACGCCGTCCACCAGGCGGATGTTGCGCACCTTGGTGCCGGCCTTGATGCCGGAGGGGCTGCCCTTGACCTTGAGCGCCTTGACCACCGTCACGGTGTCGCCGTCGGCCAGCACGTTGCCGACCGCGTCCTTGATCACGCGCTCGCCGGCCGCCTCCGGGGCCTCGTCGGCGTCGGCGGGGGCCCACTCGTGGGCGCACTCGGGGCAGACCATGAGGGCGTTCATCTCATAGGTGTACTCGCTGGAGCACTGCGGGCACGGGGGGAGGTTGTCGCTCATGAGTTCAGGATATCCAGGCTGGTCGGAGACGGTTGGGTGGGTTGAGTCAGTGGTCGGCGGGGGTGCCGACGGCCGCCCGGCCGTGGTCGGCGCCCGCTTCCCCGTCGGTCAGGTGGGTGCGGGCGTGGGCGATGGCCTCGGGGGTGGTGGCGAAGACGTGTCCGTCGGCCCGCAGCCGGTCGAGCACGCCGAGGGCGTCCAGCGGGCGGTGGTGCTCGTCACGGACGCCGGAGACCAGGACCAGCGTGCCGCGCCGCCGGAGCTCGCCGATGGCGTCGCCGAGAACGGTGGCGCCGCTGGAGTCGATCGCGCTGACCCGCGACATCCGCAGGATCGCCACCCTGACCTCGGCGGACTCGGTGAGTTCGAGCAGGAACCGGTGCGCGGCCGCGAACAGCAGCGGCCCGTCGATCCGGTAGGCGACGATGTGCTCGGACAGCAGCGCCTGCTCCTCCTCGTGGTGGTCGGCCGGCGGGAGGTCGGCGTGCAGCGGGACCTGCTCGACCCTCGTCGCCCGGGCGACGGCGGCGAGCGCCAGGACGCCGGACAGCAGCATGCCGATCACCACGGCGGTGACCAGGTCGAAGGCCAGGGTGGCGGCGGCGGTCAGGACCAGTACGGCGGCCTCGCCGCGCCCGGTGCGGGCCAGCGCGCGCAGCGAGCCGACCTGGACCATCCGGACGGCGGTGGCGATCAGCACCCCGGCCAGCGCGGCCAGCGGGATTCCCGCGACCAGCGGCGCGGCGGCGAAGACGATCACCGCGAGCACCGCGGCGTGCACCAGCGCGGCGAGCCGGGAGGCGGCGCCGGAGCGGACGTTGACGGCGGTGCGGGCGATCGCGCCGGTCGCGGCGACGCCGCCGAACAGCGGGGCGGCCAGGTTGGCCAGGCCCTGGCCGAACAGTTCGCGGTCGCTGTCGTGCCGTTCCGACACGCTCATCGCGTCGGCCGCCGTCGCGGACATCAGCGATTCCAGGGCGGCCAGCGCGGCGACGGCGAGCGCGGAGGGCAGCAGCGCGGGGACGGCGGAGAGGTCGAGGAAGCCGAGCGAGGGGGCCGGCAGGCCGGTGGGCAGGTGGCCGATGGCGGCGACCGGCAGGTCGGCCAGTTTCACGGTGACGGTCGCCGCGACGACGGCGATCAGCGAGAACGGCAGCGCGGGCCGCAGCCGTACGCCGACCAGCATCACGGC
>NZ_JBHUAF010000014.1:0-39963 GCF_042789895.1 Kitasatospora sp. NPDC056783 | reverse complement strand
GGCCGCGACCGCGAGCGCCACCCCGACCGAGGCCCAGTGCGGTGCGGTGGCGAACGCGCGCAGCGCCCGGGCCGCGACGACGGCCGGGTTGTCGCCCTCGGGCTTGGCCACCCCGAGCGCGCCGGGCACCTGCTGGAGGGCGATGACCCCGGCGATGCCGACGGTGAAGCCCTCCACCACCGGCACCGGCACGTACGCCATCCAGCGGCCGGCCCGGAGCAGGGCGAGGAGCACCAGCACCAGCCCGGCCAGCAGTCCGACGGTCAGCACGCCGCCGGTGCCGTAGCGGGCGACGATCGGGACGAGGACGACGGTCATGGCGCCGGTCGGCCCGGACACCTGGAGGTTGGAGCCGCCGAAGACGGCGGCCAGCGCCCCCGCGACGACCGCGGTGGCCAGGCCGGCCTCGGCGCCCGCGCCGGAGGAGATGCCGAAGCCGAGGGCCAGCGGCAGCGCGACGATCGCCACCGTGAGGCCGGCGAGCAGGTCCTTGCGCGGCGAGCGGCCCATGGTGGCGAGGATCGCCCGGGTGGGCAGGACGGCCCGCACCCGGTCGGACAGTGCGGTGGCCAGGCTCATGGAGTGGCCTCCCTCGACCGGCCGACTGTCGGCCGGCGCTCGCCGATTGCCGCGGTCACGACCGCTCCTTCCCGCGCCCGGCGGCGCCCGGATGCGCCTCGTGCCGGTCCAACGGCACGAAAGCATGTATGAACTTGAAGAATTTTTCAAATCACTTGTTTCGCATGTGCTGGACTCCGACGGTAGTGGCCCCTGGTGCTCGGGCGGCGGGGCCGCACGGCCCGGTCGGCGAGGTGGCGCGGTGGCACCGCCGCCGACGGGGCCGGGTGCCGCACCGGGCGGAAACGGCCGGCCCCGGCCCCCAGGGCACTGCTCTCCCTGGCGGCCGGGGCCGGTCTTCGCGGGGCCGGTCACCCCGGCGGAACCGCGCGCTATGGAGTGTAGGTGTACACCACCGGCGTGCTGGTGCCGCCCGCCGTGGTCACGGTGACGTCCACCGGGCCGGCCTGGTCGGCCGCCGGCGCGGTGGCGGTACACAGCTGCGGGCCGCAGGAGTGGCGGGTGGCGGGCCGACCGCCGAAGGAGACCGTGCCGCCGGCGAGGTCGTCGCCGGTCACGATGACCGCGGTGCCGCCGCCGACCGGTCCGGAGGGGGTGTTCAGCCCGGAGAGCGCGGGGGCCGGCGGTGGCGGCGGCGGGGCGCCGGTGTAGTCGAACGCCGCCGGCGTCCGGACCGTCCCGCCCGGTCCGACCACCGTGACGGCGGCGCTGCCGGAGCCGCCGGGCGTGGTCACCGCGCAGGCGGTGTCGGTACAGCTGCCGGGTGCCGGGACACCTCCGACCAGCACCATGGCGCCGGCCAGGTTGGCCCCGGTGAAGGTCACGGGCGTGCCGCCCGCGCCCGGACCGGTGGTGGCGCTGACGTCGTCGATGCGCGGCGGCAGGGCGACCAGCGGCGGCGGCAGGCCAATGCCGAGCAGATGGGTGCGGACGTGCCCGGTGGGGAGCGTGTCGTTGGCGTTGGCCACCCTCGCGGTGATCGCGCCGGTGACCGGGCCGGTCCCGTCCGCGACGACCGGGATCTTCATGAACTCCTCGGTGCCGGGACGGCGGTTGCCGTCCAGGACGGCCTCCAGGTGGCGGCCGTCGGGCGAGACGGTCTCGGTGAAGGTGTAGTCGTACGGCGTGGAGTAGAACATCGCGCCGCCGGTCGTGAGCCCGGGCGGGAGATCGACGGTGAAGTGGGTCGGCCCGGTGAGGTCCTCGGCGCCGAACACCCGCCAGGCCACCGAGAAGACGCCCAGCCGGCTCTGTTCGGTGGGGTAGTTCCCCGCCATGTCGAGGACGATCCGCTGACGCACGACGGTCGGACCGTCGGCGTGCGCCGGGGCGGCACCCGCCCCGACGGTGGCGGCGGTCAGGGACAAGGCTGCGGCGAGACCGGCTCCTGCCAGTCTGATGATCGTAGGCATACGGAAATCCTTCCGAACGCCCGGCACTTCGACCGCCGCTTCCCCGAATTGCCCGAACCACCACCGCGATTGGCGCGATCCCGCACCACCGCCATGCCCAAGCCCCCCACCGTCACCCCACCGTCACCCGCCCAGCGGCGCGGGCAGCGGACGGGCGTGCAGGACGTCCAGCCGGGAGACCGCCCTGGTCACCACCACGTACAGCCGGTGCAGACCGCGCGGTTCGGCCTCCACGATGGCCGCCGGCTCCAGCACCACCACGTGGTCGTACTCAAGCCCCTTCACCAGCGAGGCCGGCAGCACCGTGACCCGCCCCGTGGTGCCGACCAGTTCGGCCTCGCCGACCGGGATGCCCGCCGCGCGGAGCGCCTCGACGGCCTCCGGCACCCCGCCGTCCGCCGCGATCACCGCGATCGAGCCCTCCCGTTCCAGCGCGGCCCGCACCGCCGACACCGCCGCCGCGCCGAGTCCGCCACCGGACACCCTCCGCACCGCCAACTCGCCGTCCCGGCGCAGCGACACGGCCGGCGGCACGTCCACCTCCAGCGCGCCCAGCACGGTGTTGGCCAGCGCCATCACCGCGGCCGGGACGCGGAAGCCGGCGGTCAGCGGAACCACCGCGGCCTGCGGCTTGCCCAGGTGGGCGAGTTGCTCGGGCCAACTGCTCGCGGCCCACGGGGCGGTCGCCTGGGCGAGGTCGCCGAGGACGGTGAGGGAGCCGAAGGCACTGCGGCGGGCGATCGCCCGGCACTGCATCGGAGAGAGGTCCTGGGCTTCGTCCACCACGACGTGGCCGAAGCCCGCCGGGTGCTCGATCAGCCCGGCCACCTCGTCCAGGAGCATCAGGTCGTGTTCGGACCACCTGGCACTTCGCTCCGAACGCGGTGGCCGGTGCCACCGGATCGCCTCCTGCTCCTCGGCGCCGAGCACCCCGTCGGCGGCCTCGGCCAGGACGGCCGGGTCGCTCAGCAGGGCGGTGACCACGGCCTCCGGGCGCAGGTTCGGCCAGGCTGTCTCCAGGAAGGCCGCGACCGGTCTGCCGTGGCCGATCCTCCGCGTCCAGGCGCCGGACCTGACGCCGGAGCGGCGCTCGGCCTGGTCCCGGACCATCGCCACCACCCGGGTGCGCAGGCTCTCCCGGCCGATCGCGTACGGCGGCGCCTGCTCGCGCACCTCGGCGACCGCCCGGTCCAGCCGTTCCCCGCTCACCCGCCACCGGTAGGAGCCGTCCGGGACGACCAACTGCTCCGCTCCCGTCGAGCGGACACGGCCGTACAGCGCCCGGCGCAGCACCGTGGCCATCCGCGCGTCCTGTTTGACCACGGCGGCCCGTTCGTCGTCCACCCCGGTGACCGGCCGGGCGGCGACCAGGTCCTCGACGGTGCTCTGGGTGACGTCGATCTCGCCGAGCGCGGGCAGCACCTGGGCGATGTAGCGCAGGAAGGTCCGGTTGGGGCCGATGACGAGCAGGCCGCCGCGCCGGATCCGCTGCGGGAAGCTGTAGAGCAGGTACGCGGCGCGGTGCAGCCCGACGGCGGTCTTGCCGCTGCCGGGCGCGCCCTGGACGCACACCGACTCGCTCAACTCGCCCCGTACCAGCGCGTCCTGTTCGGGCTGGATGGTGGCGACGATGTCCCGCATCGGGCCCGTCCGGGGCCGCTCGATCTCGGCGGCCAGGATGCCGCCGGCACCGCCCGCGGCACCGCCCGCCGGGCCGGCCTCACCACCGCCCGCCGAGCCGGACCCGTCGGAGCGTCCGGAACCGCCGAGGGGCTCGTCCTCCAGCCCGGTCAGGTCCTCCGGCGCGCCCGGGCTCCACGGCGCCCAGCCGAACCGCCGGCGCCGCACCAGCCCGAGCGGATCGCGCGCGCTCGCCTGGTAGAACGCCCGGGAGACCGGAGCCCGCCAGTCGACCACGAGCGGCGGCACCGTCGGATCCCCGGAGATCCTCTGGCGGCCCACGTAGTAGCGCTGCCCCCGGTGGCCCCCGGCCTCCGCGGTGTCGGCGAAGTCCAGGCGGCCGAAGAACGACGGGCTCTCCGGCAGTTCCCTCATCCGCTTGGCACGGGTGCGCAGGTACCGGCCGAGCGCCTCCGCGCCGGCGCCGTCGCCGGAGACGTCCTCACCGGCGACCACCTGGTGGCTCGCGTCCTCGACCTGCCGGGTCATCGCCGCCCGGCAGACCTCGACGTAGGCCCGCTCCCGTTCCAGTTCGCCGTCGAGGTTCCGTTTCTCCGAAGTCATCGTTCGCGCCCCTTCCCGCACAACGGGCTCGCCTGCTGGTCGACTTCCAGCATAACCAAACTCAGTAAAAATACTAACCTGGTTAAGCTTTCTGGCGGGCCAGGGCTCCCGGGACACGTGTCAGGACACCAGAGGCGCCTCCTCCAGCTCGGTCAGCGTCACGGTGCACAGGCCGCCGCGCTCGGTCCGCACGTCCGTGACCTCCAACTGCGTGCCGGGCAGCAGGATGAACTCCTCCTCGCCGGTGAACGCCGAGAAGTTCCGGATGCCGACGGCCCGCACCGGGCGCACCTCGAAGAGCGTCCGCTTGCCCCGACCGCCGAGGAAGGCCTGCGCCACCCCGAGCTCGGAGGTGCAGGAGGACACGCCCCACCACGTCACCGTCCTGCCGAGCGGGTACTGCCGCCGCAGGTCCAGCGACACCCCTCGCCACAGCGGCGCGGTGCGCGCCGGCAGCCGGGACACCGCCGCGAACAGCAGCCGCAGGTACGGCAGGTAGGGCACCAGCCGACCGCGGTCCGGCGAGCGCAGCACCGCGTTGATCTCCCGGTAGAACGCGGACTCGCAGGTGTACAGGTACAGCGCGGAGATCTCGTCGGCGGACAGCCCGGCGGCCGCCCCGCCCACCCGCCGCTCGCCGAACTCCTGCGACCGGGACACGTGCCCGCCCAGGCCCCGCAGCAGCTCGGCGACCGGCGCCACCGCCTCCCGGAAGCCCATCACCGGGGTGTCGAACACGCCGGTGATGGCGGGCAGGACGAGGCCCTCGTCCTTCACCCCCGCGAGCCGCTCCAGGTAGAGCTGGTGCAGCTCCATGGTGGAGGCGATGAAGGCCCCCATCCGCTCGGCGACCCCGTCGTCCGCCCCGCCGCCCTGCGCCGACCGGGCGTCCCACCCCGTGCTGGGCAGCCAGTCCACCTCGTCGGCGCCGAGCGAGGCGAGGGCCGCGTTCACCGTGGCGAAGTGCTCGCCGTCGCAGAAGAGGTCCCCCTGGGCCGCCGGGTTGGCGTGGTCGATGTGACGGACCTCGACCTCGGGGTACTTCTCCTCCAGCCGCAGCACGACCTGCTTCAGGCTGCGCGCGTGCGCGCCCCACCAGGCGAAGACCACGAAGCGGTCCTCCTCGGCGGCCTGCTGCTTGGCGCGGAGGATCTCCTCCACGATCCGCTCGGCGACCGGCCGCCAGAACCCGGCGTGCTGGTCCGGCCCCATCGCGCCGTCGCTGCTCGCGGTCAGCGCCGCGTTCAGCAGCAGCACGCCCTGGGTGAGCATCGCCTGGAACCACTCCGGCGGCTGGACGGTCCGCTCCTTCTTCAGCAGTGCCCGTATGTCGGCGATCGGCGTCTTCTTGGGGATGCCGTACTTCCACATCGCCGCGGCCTTGATGAGGCAGCGGATGCTGATCACCCGGCCGAACTGACTGTCCTTCCAGTCGTGGAAGGTGTTGTCGAACATCGCGATGCCGGTGGCGCTCTCCGGTCGCGGGTAAGGGTTCTGGCCGAAGACCACGACCTTCCACTTGTGCGGCGCGTGCGGCTTGAGCGCCTGGAAGGTCAGCTCGCGGACCGGGACGACCTCCGGGCCGCGGCCGGGGCCGATGAACGAGGCCGCCCCGGGCCGCGCCTCGATGACCGGCTTCAGCAGCGGCAGCCACGGCTCGCCGCCGCCCGCGAAGAGCTCCGCGAGGGCCAGCGGGTCGTTCGGGTCGGGCTGGGTGACGGGGGTGTCGACAGCGTTCATGGTGGTGCGACTCCGGCTGGTCGGGACCGTACGAATGACAGACGAACGGGCGGTGATGATCCGTCAGCTCCCCTGGCGGACGGCACAGTCCTACCAGCCGGGTCTGACAATCCGGGCCGCCGGTCCGGGCCGCTCCGGCCGGCCGTGGACCGCGGCCGAGCGCGGGTGGCCGCGATCGGACGGATTGTCAGTGCCGGGCGCTAGCTTCGTCGGTGCCGGCAAGGACCGGGTGTCCGGGGCCACCCGGCCCTCCGCCCCGCCTTCCCCTCGACCGACAGGAGCCCAGCATGACCACGGACCGCGCCCAGGCACCCCTCACGGTGGTGCTGACCGACCTCAACGCGACCGTCGTGGCGTCCTGGCGGGCCGCCTTCGCCGACACCCCCGGCGTCGAGATCCGGCACGCCTCCCTGCTCACCGCGAAGGCCGACGCCTGGGTCAGCCCCACCAACTCCCTCGGCCGGATGGACGGCGGGACGGACGCGGCGGTCAAGCGCCACCTGGGCGCGGGCATCCAGCTGCGGGTCCGGAAGGCGATCCGCGAGCGGCACGCCGGGCACCTCCCGGTCGGCAGCGCGGTCTGCGTCCCGTCCGGCGCCGTCAACCCCAGGTTCCTGATCTCGGCCCCGACCATGGAGACGTCCTCGGAGAACGTCAGCGAGACCTTGAACGTCGCCCTGGCCTGCGCGGCCGCGTTCCAGGCCGTCCACCGGCAGAACGGCCTGGAGCCGGGCAGCATCCGGTCGGTCGCACTGGTCGGCATGGGCGCCCGGACGGGCCGGGTTCCGGCCCGGGTGTGCGCCAACCTGATGTGGTCGGGCTACACCCTCTTCAACGACCACCACTTCGAGGACGACGACGACCTGCGCGCCACCGTCCTCGCCCAACTGGACGACCTGGAGGAGGCACCCGCCACCGAACGGGTGCGGATAGCCCCGCCCGCCCGCCGCGGCACGCCGACCCGACGGGCCTGACGGCACCCAGAACGCTCAGCCCACCCCGCGCGCTCAGCCCGCCGTGAGCGCCAGGCGGATCCAGCGCCCGGACTCCGCGACCGCCACCCCCACGTCGAAGGCCGCGGGAGCCGCCGCGGCCTGCACCACCAATCCCTTGAGCAGCCCGACGAAGGCCAGTGCGAAGGCCGCCGGGTCCACGCCGGGGCGCAGTTCCCCGTCCCGCTGCCCCTGACCGACCACCTCGGCCGTCCACTCCCTGGTCCGGGCGTCCAGTTCCGCCACCGCGGCGGTCAGTTCCGAGGCTCCGGCGAGCGCCTCGGCGCCCAGCACCACGAAGGCCCGGCCCAGATCGGTCGGGTTGCGCACCCCTTCCAGGCACCCGCGCGCGAAGCCGCACAGCTCGTCCACCGCACCCGCCCCGCTGCGCTCCGGCGCGGCCGCCGCCATCGCCTCCGCCAGCGCCGCCTCCTGGAGCCGGGCCAGCAGCGCGCCCTTCGAGCCGAAGTAGTGGGTGGCCAGGCCCCGGCTGAAGCCCGCCGCCTCCCCGACCTTGGCGAGGGTGACCCCGGTGCTGCCGTGCTCGGCGATCAGCCGGGCGGCGGCGGCGATCAGCGCCGACTCGGCCCGGGCCCGCCGTTCGGCCTGGGTCCGGCGCGCCGGCGTCTCACGAAGCG
Source organism: Kitasatospora sp. NPDC056783 (assembly GCF_042789895.1). Classification (NCBI taxonomy): domain Bacteria; kingdom Bacillati; phylum Actinomycetota; class Actinomycetes; order Kitasatosporales; family Streptomycetaceae; genus Kitasatospora; species Kitasatospora sp. NPDC056783. Next base: position 32,358 of record NZ_JBHUAF010000014.1, on the reverse strand, counting down.
TCCCGGCACCGCCGGCTCGTCCCTCATCGTGCGTAGACATAACACCATGCTAGTGTCGAACTTGCTTGTTGGATAACAAGTAACTTCCGGAGCGGCGGGCACTCCCCCGACCCGCCGCCCCCGCGAGAAGGGAAGTCCCCGATGACCGCCACGATGCTCGCCGGCCGGCTCGACGTCTCCAAGGGCGCCTTCGCCGTCGAGGAGGTCCCCGTCCCGGTGCCCGGCCCGGGCGAGGTACTGATCAAGGTCGAGGCCGCCGGCGTCTGCCTCTCGGACGTCCACCTCATCGAGGGCATGCTCAAGCCCCTCTACCTCAAGGGCGACAAGGTCACCCTCGGCCACGAGGTCGCGGGTACCGTGCACACCCTCGGCGAGGGCGTGACCACCGCGGCCGTCGGCGACCGGGTGCTGCTCCAGGCCGGCGAGACCCGCGACGGCGTCGTGTACACCCGCGGCGTGGACTACGACGGCGGCTGGGCCGAGTACGCGCTCGCCACCGTCACCACGCTGGTGCCGATCCCGGACGAGCTCCCCTTCGACCAGGCCTGCTTCATCCCCGACGCGGTCTCCACCCCCTGGGCCGCCATCACCGCCACCGGCGCCGTGCGCCCGGCCGAGGCGGTCGGCGTCTGGGGCGTCGGCGGCCTGGGCGCCCACGGCGTGCAGTTGCTGCGGGCGATCGGCGCCTTCCCGATCGTCGCCGTCGACCCGCTGCCGGCCGCCCGCGAGCGCGCCCTGGCCTTCGGCGCCGACGCCGCCCTCGACCCGGCCGACCCCGGCTTCGCCGGGCAGCTGCTCAAGGCCACCGACGGCCGCCCGCTGTCCGTGGCCTTCGACTTCGCCGGGGTCGCCCCGGTGCGCGAGCAGGCCATGGCCACTCTCGGCAAGAACGGCCGCCTGGTCCTGGTCGGCCTCACCGACAAGCCGCTGACCGTCACCAACGGCACCCGGATGAGCTACCTGCGCCAGGAGATCCGCGGCCACTACGGCTCCGAGGGCGAGGACGTCGTCGACCTGGTCAACCTGGTCCGCGGCGGCCGGCTGGAGTTCTCCCGCTCGGTGAGCGGCACCTTCCCGCTGGCCGAGGCCGCCCGCGCGGTCCAGGCGCTGGAGCACAAGGAGGGCAACCCGATCCGCCTGGTGCTCAAGCCCTGACCCGGCCCCCGTCACCGGGGCGGGCGATCCGGATATCCTTTCGGAAATTTTCGGCAAGTTTCAGCAAGCCGATGAAAGGATGACCGCATGCGCCCGCCCCGCGACATCCCCTGGCACGAGGGAAGCTGGCTCAACGAGCCCGAGGACGCCCGGACCAACGGCACCGACCTCCTGGTCACCGCCCGGGACCGCAGCGACTTCTGGCGCACCACCGGCTACGGCTTCGTCCGCGACGACGGACACGCCCTGCTGGCCGGCTTCCCGCCGGGCAGCGCCACCGAGGTCACGTTCGTCGCCGACTTCGCCGCCCTCTACGACCAGGCCGGCCTGCTGATCCGGGTCGACCCCCGGACGTGGATCAAGGCCGGTGTGGAGATGAGCGACGGCCTTCCACACCTCGGAGCGGTGGTCACCCGGGAGGTCTCCGACTGGTCCCTCGCCCCGGTCCCCGACTGGCACGGCCGCGCCGTCACCATCCGTGCCAGCCGCACCGACGACGCGGTGACCGTCCGCGCCCGCTGCGAGGACGCCCCCTGGCGCCTCCTCCGCCTCGCCCCACTCGACCCCGAGGCGGCGGCCACCGCCGGCCCGTTCTGCTGCTCCCCCGAACGCGCCGGCCTCCAGGTCCGCTTCACCCGCTTCGCCCAGGGGCCCGCCGACTCGGCGCTGCACCTGCCGGACTGAGCCCGGCGGGTGCGGCGCCGCCCCTTTCCCGCGCCGCGTCGAAGACCGACCCCCAGCGGTCACTCCGGCCGGCGGAGATGACGCACCGCCGGCCCCGACTCCGCGCCGCCGGACGGGAAATGGCATGCACGCCACTAGCCAACCGTCCAGTAGCGCCCCTACCGTCGACTCTCCGCGACCTCGACGGAGGAGTCCGCCTTGCGTCCACGCCAACGCCCCTGCCCCCGATCCCTCCGACTCCCGGCCGCCGCCCTCGCCTCGGCCCTGCTCGTCACCGCAGCCCTCACCCCCACCGCCACCGCCGCACCCACCCCCGCGACGACGGTCACGGCCACCGACCACTGCGGCGGCCACTGCGCCGACATCCTTCCGCCCGGCGAGAACGGCAACGCCACCCTCGCCGAGATCCTCCTCAACCGGGCCTTCGGCACCCGCCCCGCCCACACCGACGACCAGCTCGGCCCCTACGCCGCCCTCGCCTCCGGCTATCCCGGCCTGACCGAGGCCAAGCTGCGCGACTTCTTCAACGACGCCTCCTTCGGCGTCCCCGCCGACCAGGTCGCCAGCAGCACCAGCCCTCGCCCGGACGTCACCATCGTCCGCGACAAGGCCACCGGCGTCCCCCACATCACCGGCACCACCCGGTACGGCACCGAGTTCGGCGCGGGCTACGCCGCCGCCCAGGACCGGCTCTGGGTGATGGACCTCTTCCGGCACGTCGGCCGCGGCCAGCTGTCCGGCTTCGCGGGCGGCGCCGCGGCCAACCGTCAGCTGGAGCAGAGCTTCTGGCAGGCCGCGCCGTACACCGAGGCCGAGCTGCAACAGCAGATCGACGCCATCTCGGCCCGCGGCGGCCGGGCCACCCAGGCGCTCGCCGACGCCACCGCCTACCTCGACGGCGTCAACCAGTACGCCAAGGAGTCCTACAACGCCCGCACCTTCCCCGGCGAGTACGACCTGACCGGGCACATCGACCCGATCACCAACGCCGGATCGATCGAGCCGTTCAAGCTGACCGACCTGGTCGCCCTCGCCTCCGTGGTCGGCGCGCTGTTCGGCTCCGGCGGCGGCAACGAACTGTCCTCCGCCCAGGTCAAGTCGGCCGCCGAGGCCCGGTACGGCAAGGACGCCGGGGACGCGGTCTGGAAGTCCCTGCGCGAGGCCGACGACCCGGAAGCCGTCCAGACCCTGCACGACGGACAGCGCTTCCCGTACGCGACCGTCCCGGACCACCCCCAGGGCGAGGCGCTGCCCGACCCCGGATCGGTGCTGCCCGAACGGGTGGTCTACGACGCCACCGGCTCCGCGAACTCCGCGGCCGCCACCGCGCCCGGCGTCCTGCCCGGCAACCTGCTGAGCGCCAAGCACGGCATGTCCAACGCCCTGCTGGTCTCCGGCGCGCGCACCGACGACGGCCATCCGGTGGCCGTGTTCGGCCCGCAGACCGGCTACTTCGCCCCGCAGTTGCTGATGCTGGAGGAGATCCAGGGCCCCGGGATCAGCGCACGCGGCGCCGCCTTCGCCGGCCTGAGCTTCTACGTGCAGCTCGGCCGCGGCCAGGACTACGCCTGGAGCGCCACCTCCGCCGGGCAGGACATCACCGACACCTACGCCGTGCCGCTCTGCACCACCGACGGCTCCCCGGTCACCACCGCCGCCAACTCCTACCTCTGGCACGGTCAGTGCCTGCCCTTCGACCGGCTGGAACGCAAGAACGCGTGGAAGCCGACCACCGGCGACTCCACCCCGGCCGGCTCCTACACCCTGGTGATGTACCGCTCGAAGTACGGCCTGGTGTCCGCCCGGGGCACGGTCGGCGGCTCTCCCGTCGCCTTCACCTCGCTGCGTTCCACCTACCGGCACGAGGCCGAGTCCATCATCGGCTTCCAGGAGTTGAACGACCCGGGCGCGGTGCACGACGCGGCCGGCTTCCAACGGGCGGCACAGGACATCAACTACACGTTCAACTGGTTCTACGCCGACTCGCGCGACATCGCGTACTACAACTCCGGCAGCAACCCGGTCCGCGCCCCCGGGGTGGACGACGGTCTGCCCGTCCTGGCCCAACCGGCCTACGAGTGGGCCGACTTCGACCCCACCGCGAACACCGCCCGGTACACCCCGGCGGCCGAGCACCCGCAGTCCGTCAACCAGGACTACTTCGTCTCCTGGAACAACAAGCAGGCCGACGGCTACACCTCGGCCGGTTTCGGCAACGGTTCGGTGCACCGCGGCAACCTGCTGGACGACCGGGTCAAGTCCCTGCTCCGCGACGGCGGGAAGGTCAGCCGGGTCTCGCTCACCCAGGCGATGGAGAGCGCCGCCCTGGCCGACCTGCGGGCCGAGGACGTGCTGCCCGACCTGATCCGGGTGCTGCGCGGCGCGCCGGTGACCGACCAGGCCACCCTCACCGCCCTGCAACAGCTGGAGGCCTGGCTGGCCAACGGCGCCCAGCGGAAGGAGACTTCACCGGGGAGCCACGGCTACGCGGACGCCACCGCGATCCGGGTGATGGACGCCTGGTGGCCACTGGTCGCCGACGGCGTCATGCGGCCGGGCCTCGGCGACCAGCTGTTCGGCGCGCTGACCGGCGCCCTCCAGATCAACGAGTCCCCCTCGGGCGGCCAGACCGGCCCCTCCGGCGGCCCGGTCAGCGCCAACGAGGCCATCCCGCACAAGGGTTCGGCCTTCCAGTACGGCTGGTGGAGCTACCTGGACAAGGACCTGCGGGCCGTCCTCGGAGACCAGGTGGCCGGTCCACTGGCCCGCCCGTTCTGCGGCGGAGGCGACCTCACGGCCTGCCGGAGCGTCCTGCTGAACACCCTGAAGCAGGCCGCCGCCCGGACCCCCGCCCAGGTCTACCCGGGTGACGCGGACTGCGCGGCCGGCGACCAGTGGTGCGCCGACACGATCATCCAGCGCCCGCTGGGCGGCGTGACCGACGCGAAGACCACCTGGCAGAACCGGCCGACCTACCAGCAGGTGGTGCAGTTCCCCAGCCACCGCTGAGCCCCCACCACTGAACCCCCACCACTGAACCCGACCGCCCGGCGCCCACCACCCAGCCGCACCGGCGAGCCGCGCCACCCGGCCACGCCGCCGACCGCCGCCGGGCCCCACCACCGGGGCCCGGCGCGCGCCCGTCCCGACCAATCCGGCGCGCGGCCCGCCGGAACTGCCCCTAGCGTGGTCCGGGGACCGCCCGACCACCCCGGACCGAGGCCCGATGCCGAAGGCCCGAGACCCGCCACCAGGAGGCACGCCGATCATGACCGCCAACCTCGCCGACCTCACCGGCGACTACGTCCTCGACCCCACCCACACCCGGATCGGCTTCGTCGCCCGCCACGCCATGGTCACCAAGGTCCGCGGCGCGTTCCAGCAGTTCGAGGGCACCGCCCACCTGGACGGCGAGGACCCGTCCCGCTCCACCGCCCAGGTCGTGATCAAGTCCGAGAGCATCGACACCGGCGTGGAGCAGCGCGACCAGCACCTGCGCACCAACGACTTCCTGGACGCTCCCAACTTCCCCGACATCACCTTCCGCACCACCTCGGTGGAGCCGAAGTCCGGCAGCGAGTACCGGGTCACCGGTGACCTCACCATCAAGGACACCACCCGCCCGGTCACCATCGACTTCGAGTACACCGGCAACGCCGTCGACCCGTACAACAACCAGCGGGTGGGCCTGGAGGGCTCGGTCACCATCAGCCGCAAGGAGTACGGCGTCACCTGGAACGCGGCCCTTGAGGGCGGCGGCGTCCTGGTAGGCGACAAGATCGTCCTGGAGTTCGACATCTCCGCGATCCGCCAGGGCTGACCGCCCCCGCCGGAAGCAGGAGCGGGGAGCACGAACCGCGAGCACGAACCGGGAGCGACACCCCGGAATCTGCCGGCCTCCGGCCGGGCCACCCCGCGGAGGCCTGCTGTTCGCCCGACCGCCCCTCCTCGTCAGGTCCCCGTAGGGCCGGTGTTCGCCGGGCGCCAGCAGGCTGACAATCCTCCGTCAACTCCCCCACGCCTGCCGAAGGGTAGCCACCGTGTCGCGTTCCCTCCGCCGCCTCCTGCCACTGGCCGTCGCCGTCGCGACGGTGCCCGTGCTCGCCCTGCCGGCCCTCCCGGCCAATGCGGCCGCGTACGGCACCCCGACGATCACCTTCTCGGCCGGCTACCTGTCCGGCGCGGTCGGCGCCACCGGCGACCCGACCGTGACCGTCACGGTCGCCCAGTCCGGCGCCGACGCCTCGGCGCTGACCGTCGCCGCCTCCGCCACCACCCGCACCGCCGTGGCCCGCACCGGCGACGTCACGGTGACCGGCACCGGCGGCAGCCGCACCCTGGCGGTCGCCGCCCAGGGCGTCGGCTACGCCGACCTCACCATCAAGGTCACCGGCCTCGGCGGCAAGAGCGCCACCGGCACGCTGCACTACGCCGCCTCCCCCGCCGTCCAGTTCTCCGCCGCCAGCCGCTACCTGACCGGCTCCAGCGACGCCTCGGCCGCCGTGGACGCGGGCGGCGGCTACATCGTGGTCGGCGACGACGAGTCCAACACCCTGCGCCTGTACGACCGCGACAACTCCGGTGCGCCGGTCCGCACCTGGGACTTCAGCTCGGCCCTGGGCGTCTCCAAGGAGATCGACATCGAGGCCGCCACCCGGGTCGGCAACACCATCTACTGGACGGGCTCGCTCGGCAACAACAAGGACGGTGTGATCAAGCCCGACCGGCACACCGTCTTCGCCACCACCGTCACCGGTTCCGGCGCCAACACCCAGCTCTCCCTGGCCGGTTCGTACAAGGGCCTGCGCGACGACCTGATCACCTGGGACAACGCCCACGGCAAGCGCTACGGCTTCGCGGCCGGCGCCGCCGACGGCCAGGTGCCCAAGCAGATCGACGGGTTCAACGTCGAGGGCCTGGAGTTCGCCCCCGGCAGCACCAGCACCGCCTACATCGGCTTCCGCGCGCCGCTCACCCCGGCGGTCACCGGCGGCCGGGCGCTGCTCGTCCCGGTCACCAACTTCCCGTCCCTGCTGAACGGTTCGGGAGCGCACGCGACCTTCGGCGACCCGATCGAGCTGGACCTCGGCGGCCTCTCCATCCGCGACATCCGCCGCAACGACCTCGGCCAGTACCTGATCTCGGCCGGCTCCTGGGCCGCCGAGGACAACTCCGCCCCGTACGCGCTCTACCGCTGGGACGGCCAGGCGGGCTCCCGGCCCACCAAGCTGATCGACCTGCCGACCAGCGACTACGGCGCCTGGGAGGCCATTGCGGACGTCCCGGACCTGAACGCCCCCGGCGCCCGCGCCCAGCTGATCACCGACGACGGCTCCGCCGACCTCTACGGCGACTCCACCGCCGCCAAGGACCTCACCCACCCCGAGTGGAAGAAGTCCCGCAGCACCTGGTTCACCCTCAACTGACGTACGACGGAGGGCCCTTCGGAACACCACCGAAGGGCCCTCCGCACCGCTCAGAGCTCGACCAGCACCTTCCCCCGGCTCGCCGAACGGTCCAGGTACAGGCCCCGGTAGGCCTCCGGGATGCTGTCGAAGCCCTGGTGGACGGTCTCCCGGTGCAGCAGCTCCCCGCTGCGGACCAACGGCCCGAGGTCCCGCCGCAGCGCCGCCCAGTTCTCCTCCGTGAACCACTCCAGCGAGAAGATGCCGCGGATCGTGGCGCGCGGGAACATGATCATCGGCAGCAGCCGCGGCCCGACCCAGTCGCCGCCGACCTGGCTCCCCCACTGCCAGCAGACCGCCACCCGGCTGTCCACCGCGAGCTTCCGGAACACCACGTCCGTCAGCGCCCCGCCCAGGCTGTCGAAGTAGCGGTCGATGCCCTCCGGCGCCAGCTCGGCCAGTTGCTTCTCCACCTCCTCCGGAGCGTCACCGTCACGGTACGGCAGCACCGCGTCGAAGCCGAGCCGCCGCAGCCACTCGGCCTTCTCCGGCGTCGCCGTGGTGCCGATCACCCGCGCGCCCCGCTGCTTGGCCAGCTGGCCGACCAGCGAACCGACCGCCCCGGAGGCCCCGCTGACCAGCACCGTCGAGTCGGGCCGCACGTCCAGGAACTTCTCGACCGTCCCCCAGGCCGTCATCCCGGGCCCGCCCAGGATGCCGAGCGCGGTGGACAGCGGCAGGTCCTCGTCGTAGTCGGCCGGGTCCAGCTTCCGGTAGGCCGGGAAGACCATCGGGAAGGTGCCGGTCTGCCAGAGGCTGGGCTCGCCGTCGCTGATCACATGGGTGCGCCAGCCGCCGAAGCCCTGCACCAGGTCGCCGACCGCGAAGCGCGCGTCCGGCCCGGCCTCCACCACCTCCATGATCGAGTCCGCGCCCATGTGGTCCCCGATCGGGGTGTCCAGCGCGATGCCCTGGAGGTACGGGTCCACCGAGACGTACCGGGTGCGCAGCAGCATCTCGTCGGCCGCGAGCCGGACGTCCACCTCCTCCACGACCTTCCGGTACACCTTCCCGATGTCCGGCACGCCGTCCGCGTGCTCCTGGACGACCCACTTCTCGATCCTCACGAGGTCACTCCAAACTGTCGGTCGGCGGGGCCGACCCGGTCGATGAGCAGGGTGGGCGGCGGGGCGCTGTCGTCCACCGCCGCGGTGAAGGGCTTGCCGTCGTCCCGGCAGATGAACTGGACCACGTGCCGGCCGGCCGCCGCCGCGCGGATCAGCCCGCCGGTGGTCGCCCAGACCCCGGACTGGTAGAAGTTCGCGAGGCCGGGCAGCCCCGGGCCGTTGCGTTTGACCTCCTCCTCCAGCGTCTCGCCGCCCTCCACGAACGGCTGCCAGCCCAGCACGCTGCCGTCGTAGTTGCCGGTGTAGCGGACCTGGGTGAGCGGGGTGGAGACGTCCTTGACCGCCACCGCCTCCCGGAGCCCGGGGTGCCGGACGTCCAGGTAGTCGACGATGGTGTCGCGCACCCGGCGCTTCTCCCGCTGGTACTCCCGCCCCCGGCCGACCGGCAGGGTGTGCAGTTCCTCGCCGCGCCGCATCCGGGCCGACTGTTCCGGTCCGGTGCTCAGCTCGCGCCAGGGCGCGATGTCGCAGAAGTAACTGGCGTACACCACGGTGGTGTCGGCCGGCGACAGCTCCGGGTAGTGGCGGCTGCGGAACTGGACGTTGATGCTCGGGTGCCGGATGCCGGTGAGCCGCGCGGCGACCTCGTCCTCCAGCAGGTGGGTGGTGCACGGGTCCCCGGCCGGGAAGGGCCGGCGCAGACCGAGGAAGACGGTCACGTAGCCGGGGAAGACCATGCCCGGCTCGGTGATGGTCTGGGTGTACAGCCGCCGGTAGGTGTCGCTCAGGTAGCGGCCCTTGAGCAGGTCCATCATGGTGGTCCGGCCGTCGCAGGCGGCCACCACGATGTCCGCCCGCACCTCCTGGCCGTCGCTCAGCCGCACCCCCACCGCCCGGTCGTCCTCGACCAGGATCTCGCTCACCTTGGTGTTGTAGCTGATCTCGCCGCCCAGCCGCAGGTAGCGCTGCTCGATCGACCGGGCCAGCCCCAGCGAGCCGCCCTCCGGCACCCCGGCCGACTGCCCGGCGTGGCAGGCGAGCTGGAAGTAGTTGGGCAGCACCGGGAAGTTGGGGTGCTTCTCGTACAGGATGAAGTTGAACGCCTCGCGCAGCAGCGGGCTCCTGAACCGCGTCGAGTAGTCGCTCATCAGCACCGTGATCGAGCGCCGGATCACGTTGAAGTACGGCAGGAAGGAGGCGAGCATCCGTGTCCGCTCCCACCGCCCCATCAGCCCGACCGGCTTGAGGAAGGGGTAACGGGCCAGTGCCAGGCGGAACTTGCGCAGCCCGGCGCAGAACCTCCGGATCTGCCGGGCGTCCTCCGGGGCGAGCTCCAGCAGGTGCGCCTCCAGCCGGTCCGGGTCGGAGTAGAAGTAGACCGCCCGGCCGTCCCGGGCGCGCACCACGTTGAACACGTCGAAGTTGCGCACCCGCTTGCCCTGCAGCGCGCCGAGTTCGAGCCAGATCTGGTGCATCTCGTTGCCCGGCCCGCTGCCCAGCAGCCAGCTGATGCAGCAGTCGAAGGTGAACTCGCCGCGGTCCCAGCCGGTGCAGCAGCCGCCGGGGATCTCGTGCATCTCCAGGATCCGGGTGCGGTAGCCGTTCATCCGCGCGAAGCAGCCGGTGGACAGGCCGCCGAGCCCCCCGCCGATGATGACCATGCTCTGCCGGCCGACGCTCTCACTGGTGGTCATTCAGGCGCTCCCACGGTGGCCCGGTCGAGTTGCGGCAGCCGGCCCCACTTGCCCGGGTGCCAGGGTTCCTGGTTCTCGCTGGGCCAGGCCCGGAACGGCCGTCCCAGCTCGTGGCAGAGGTACTGCGCGGCGAACCGCCCGCTGGTGGCGGCCCGGATCAGCCCGCCGAGCGAGGTCCACTGGCCCGCCATCGAGAAGCCGCTCAGCCCTGGCAGCCGCATCCGTTCCCGGTTGACCAGCCGGTTGGCGGCGTCCTCGGCCTCGGAGAAGGCCTGCCAGGCGAGGATGCTGCCGTAGGTGTTGCCGGTGAACCGCTCGGTGGTCACCGGCGAGGCGACGTCGACGAGTTCGATCCGCCGGCCGAGCCCCGGGTAGGTCCGCTCCAGGAACTCCCGGACGAACGCGGCGACTTCCTGCTTGCGCGCCCGGTAGGCCCGGCGGTCGGTGGTGCGCAGGTCCTTCCAGGAGCGGTAGTCGCTGAAGTAGGTGCAGTGCAGCACCGACTTGCCGGGCGGCGCGAAGCCGTCCGCGTAGTCGGAGCGCAGCTGCACCACCAGGCTGTGCTGGAGCGAGCCGGGCAGCCGTTCGCCGTCCTCGGGCGCCAGCAGGTAGGTGGTGGCGTGCGGCTCGCCCTCGGGCAGCGGGCCGTCGACGCCGACGAAGGCGGACACCACGGCCGGGTACAGGTTGCCCGGCTTGTCCAGCAGTTCGCCGTACAGCCGCTCGGTGGAAGGGCTGGAGTAGCGGCCCTCCAGCAGCCGGTCGAGCACCGTCGGACCGTCGCAGGCGGCCACCACGTGGTCCGCGAAGTGCCGTGAGCCGTCCCGGAGTTCCACCCCGATCGCGCGGCCGTCCTCGATCAGCACCCGCTCGGCCCGGCAGCGGTAGCCGATCACCCCGCCGAGCGAGGTGTAGCGCTCCTCGACCGAGCGGGCCAGCCCGAGCGAACCACCCTGCGGGAAGCCCGCGTTGCCGTTGTGCGCGGCGGACAGGGTGTACAGGTACGGCAGCAGCGGGAAGCCGGCCGGCTCCTGGAGGAACATGTTGGGGAAGGCCCGCCGCAGCAGCGGGTCCTGGAAGCGCTCGGCGAAACCGCTCATCGGTGTGGTCGCGGTGCGCCAGAACAGCCGGAACGCGGGCAGGACGGCACGCAGGGTGCGCAGCCGTTCCGCCGTGGTGCGCAGCGGCGGCGGGGTGAGGTCCCAGGGCAGGTCGATCGCGGCGAAGCGCCGCAGGTCCCGGCAGAAGGCCCGGATCGGCTTGGCGTCCCCGGGCGAGAGGGCCAGCAGGTGGGCCTCCAGCCGGTCCGGGTCGCCGTAGAAGGTGACGGCCCGGCCGTGTTCGTCGACGACCCGGTTGAAGGTCTCGAAGAGCGTCACCGACTTGCCGTCCAGGGCGCCGAGTTCGCTCCACACCTGGTGCGCTCCGGTGCCCTCGGCGGTGCCGATCAGCCAGTCGATGCAGTAGTCGAACAGGTAGCCGTGCCGGGACCACGCGGCGCAGCAGCCGCCCGGCATGACGTGCTTCTCGAAGATCCGGGTCTCCAGCCCGCTCATCTGGGCGTAGCAGCCGGTGGCGAGGCCGGCCAGGCCGGCCCCGATCACGATGACCCGGGGCGGGCCGCCGGGGGCCCGCTCCCTGGTGGACCAGTCCGGTCCCCGGTCAGCCGCGGCCATCGGCTGCTCCCCCGGCCAGGATGGCGCCCGCCAGTTCGGCGTTGCGGGCGGCGAAGTCCCCGTCGAGCATCTCGGCGTGGGCGCCGTGGCCGACGTACACCGCGGTGCCGGTGGTGGAGGCTCCGTGCCAGGAGCCCGGCTCGCCGCCCACGTGGACGGAGAGCCGCTCGCGTTCGCAGACCACGTCCAGCTGGGCCCTCACCGTTCCGGTGTTGGGCGTCCTGCTGCTGAACTCCAGGTAGTCCCTGGCCTGTTCGAGGGTCTCCTGGGCGACGATCCGCGAGCCGGTGTGGCGGTGCAGGTGCTCGTGCAGTTCGCGTTCGAAGGCGGCCAGGTGCTCGTCGCCGAGGTCGAACGCCTCGGTGACCCGGTAGGCGTCCACCAGGAGCACCGAGTCGACGGTGCGCCCGCGCCGCTCCAGTTCCTTGGCCACCTCGTAGGCCAGGTTGCCGCCGAGCGAGTAGCCGAGCAGCACGTACGGCCCGTCGGGGTGCAGCCGCTCGACCAGGTCCGCGTAGCGGGCGGTCTTGTCGTCGCCTGTCAGGTAGTTGAAGGAGGCGATCCGCCGCTCCGGCAGGTGCGCGGCGAGCTGCCGGTAGACCAGTCCGTGCCCGCCGGCCGGCGGGAAGCAGAAGACCGTGCGGTCCTCGGGCGCTTCGGGGTTGAACCAGAGGTGGGGCTCGCCGCCGGCCACCTCGCCGGTGATGATCTGCTCGACGGTGCGGGCCATGCCGTGCAGGGTGGTGACCTTGAACAGCAGGCCGACCGGGATGCTGATGTTGAACTCGGTCTGGAGGTGGTGGATCAGCTCGATGAGCCGGATCGAGCTGCCGCCGAGTTCGAAGAAGTCGTGCTGGAGGCCGACCTCGTCCAGGCCGAGCAGGTTCCGCCAGTGCTCGGCGACCCTGGTCTCGTAGAGGGTGACCGGCGGTTCGTGCTGGGCCCCGGCCGTGTCGGCCTTCGGCTCGGGCAGCGCCGCGACGTCCACCTTGCCGTTCGGGGTGAGCGGCAGGGCGGGCAGCTCGGTGAGGTAGGAGGGGATCATCACGGTGGGCAGGTGCTCGGCCAGGTGGCGGCGCAGCTCCCGGCGGTCCAGCACGGTGCCCTCGGCCGGCACCACGTAGGCGGCGAGCGCGGCCTCGCCCCGGGCGTCCGGGCGGACGGTCACGCAGGCCTGGGCGAGTTCCGGGCGGGCGGTGAGGTGGGCCTCGATCTCGCCCAGCTCGATCCGGTGGCCGCGGACCTTGACCTGGTTGTCGATCCGGCCGAGCAGGTGCACGGTGCCGGCGGTGTCCCAGTGGCCGAGGTCGCCGGTGCGGTAGAGCCGGACGGTCGTGCCGTCCAGTTCCCGGGTGACGAAGCGCCGGGCGGTCTGGTCCGGGTCGTTGGGGTAGCCGGCCGCGACTCCCGCGCCGCCGATCCACAGCTCGCCGGGCACGCCCACCGGGACGGGCTCGCCGTAGGGGTCGAGGACGTACACCGCGCTGTTCGGGAACGGCCGGCCGATCGGCACCATCCGGCCGGGCTCCAGCCGCTCGGCCGCGCCCTCGTAGTAGGTGCTGTCGACGCTGGCCTCGGTCAGCCCGTAGGAGTTGACCAGCCGGGTCTGCGGGCCGCACAGGGCGCGCAGCCGCTGGTGTTCGGCGGCCTTCCAGGAGTCGGAGCCGACGATCAGCAGCCGCAGGAAGTCCAGCGTCAGGCCGTCGCGCTCGCAGTGCGCCAGCAGCGCGCGGGCCACGGCGGGCACGAACTCGCCGCCGTCCACGGCCTCCTCGCGCATCACCCGGTACAGCCGGGCGGTGTCGAAGAGCAGTTCGCGGTCGACCAGGACGAGGGTGCCTCCGGTGCTGAGCGCCCGGGCGAGGTCGCCGGAGAAGACGTCGAAGGCGGTGCCGGCCATCTGGAGGTGCACCCGGACCTCGGTGTCCAGCCGGTACTCGGTGCGCCAGCCGGCGGTGACGGCGGCCAGGTTGCGGTGGTCGACCCGGACCCCCTTCGGACGGCCGGTGGAGCCGGAGGTGTGGATCACGTAGGCGGCGCGGTCCGGGTCGGCGGCGGGCAGCGACGGGGTCGTCCCGGCGGGCCGGTCCAGTTCCTCCAGGGTGACCGGCTCGGCGGGCAGGTCGGCCGCGAGCGGGCGCCGCTGGTCGACCACCACCAGCGCGGCCCCGACGTCGGCCACCTGGTGGGCGAGCCGGTCGGCCGGGTGGCCGGGGTCGAGCGGCAGGTAGGCGGCGCCTGCCCGCCAGATCGCCAGCAGGGTGGTGATCAGCTCGGGTGACTTGTCCAGGCAGACCGCGACCACCGAGCCCTCGCCGACGCCGAGTTCGCGCAGCCGTAGGGCGGTGCGGTGGGAGCGCCGGTCCAGTTCGCCGTAGGTCGTCCGGCGGGTCCCGTCCCGGCCGGGCGCGACCACCGCGACGGCCTCCGGCCGCTCGGCGGCGGCCTTGGCGATCAGCTCCGGCACCGGGACGTCGTGCTCGACCCGGCGTCCGGCGCCGCTGAAGCCGGTGAGGATCTCCCGGCGCTCGGCCTCGCCCAGCATCCGCAGCCGTCCGACCGGCTCGGCCTCGGCGGCGCGGGTCATGGCGTCGAGCAGGTTGCGGTAGTGCGCGGCGAGCCGCTGGACGGTGGCGGGCTCGAAGAGGTCGGAGTTGTACTTGAAGACGCAGTGGAAGCAGCCGTCCGCACGGTCCTCGTAGGCGGACAGCGTGAGGTCGAACTGTCCTTCCTCCTCGGGGAGTTCGATGTACTCCAGGCGGTAGCCGAAGCGCTCCACGGCGACCTTGTGGGTGAGCAGGATGAACATCGCCTGGAACACCGCGGAGCGGCTCGGGTCGTGCTGGAGTCCCAACTGCTCGACCAGCAGCGGGAAGGGGTACTCCTGGTTGTCGAGGCCGCCGAGCACGCTCGCCCGCACCCGGGCCAGCAGCTCGGCCACGGTCGGCTCCCCGGCCAGACTCACGTGCAGCGGCAGCGGGTTGACGAAGTAGCCGTAGACGGAGCCGAACTCCTCCTGGGTGCGGCCGGTGACCGGGCTGCCGACCACGATGTCCGGCTGGCCGGACCATCGGTGCAGCAGCAGGTAGTAGGCACTGAGCAGCACCATGAACGGGGTGGCGCCGTTCGCGCGGGCCAACTCGTGGACCCTGGCGGTGAGCTCCTCGTCCAGCCGGAAGAACTCGGAGGCCCCGTTGTGGGTCTGCACGGCCGGGCGCGGCTTGTCGGTGGGCAGTGCCAGCACCGGCATCTCGGCCGGCAGGTGCCCGCGCCAGTAGTCCAGCATCCGGCGGGCCTCGGGCCCGGCCAGGAAGCGGTTCTGGTGGTTGAGGAAGTCCAGGTAGCGGGCGGGCACCGGGGGCAGTTCCGGGGCGCGGCCCTGGCGCAGCGCCTCGTAGACCTCGAAGAGCTCCTCGATGAAGGTGAAGGTGGAGATCGCGTCCGAGACGATGTGGTGGACGGCCTTCATCAGCACCCAGCGGTCCGGCCCGCGCCGGAACAGCCGCAGCCGCACCAGCGGGTCCCCGGCGAGGTCGTACGGCCGCCGGTACTCGCGGACGATCAGGTCGTGGATCTCCTCCCACGGCCGGCCCTCGACGTCGAACAGCCCGGTGTCGGCCTCGGCGTCCTCGCGGATCAGCTGGACCGGGCGGCCCTCCTCGGCGGTGAACGCGGCGCGCAGCTCGGGGTGCCGGGCGACCAGGAAGCGGAAGGCCGCGAACATCAGCTCGGGGTCGAGCTCCGCGCGCACCTCGACGGCGCCGCCGATGTTGTACGCGAAGCCGTCCGGGTGCAGCAGGCGCAGGAACCAGAGCGCCTGCTGGTTGTGGGTGAGCGGGTAGCGGGACTCGTCGGTGTACAGCTCCACCTCGGCCTCGGCCGGGCCGCCGTCGGCGAGCCGATCGGCCAGGCCCTCGGTGAGCAGGTCGACCAGGTCGCCGACGGTGCCGTTGCTGAGCAGGGCCACCACCGGCAGGGCGACGCCCAGTTCGCCGTGGACCCGGGCGCGCAACTCCATCGCGAGCAGCGAGTCCAGGCCGTGCGCGCCGAGCCTGGTCTGCGCGTCGATCCGCTCGGCCGCGATCCGCAGCACGGCCGCGGCGGCGGCGGTGAACCGCTCGGCGACCAGCTCCCGGCGGGCCTGCGGGCCTGCCGCGCGGTAGGCGTCCAGGAAGCCGCCGGTCTCGGCGGGGGCCTGTTCGGCGGCGTTCGCCGCCAGCTCGGCGACCAGCGACGGCGGCGCCGGGTACCAGGCGAGGAAGGTCGGCCAGTCGACCACGGTGGCCACCAGCAGCTGGGCGCGGTCCTGGCCGAGGACGCGCTCCAGGACGGCCGTCCCGGCGTCCGGCGGCAGCGAGCTCATGCCGCGGGCGTCGCGGTAGTGGGCGACCAGGCCCAGCTCCTCGATCATGCCGGTGGCCCAGGGGCCCCAGTCGAGGCTGAGCCCGGGCAGGCCGTCGGCCCGCCGGTGGTGGGCGAGGGCGTCCAGGAAGGCGTTGCCGGCCGCGTAGTTGGTCTGCCCGGCGGTGGTGAGCAGCGAGGCAACGGAGGCGAACAGCACGAAGTGGTCGAGCGGTTCGTCGCGCAGCAGCCGGTGCAGCAGGTGGCCGCCGACCACCTTGGGGGCGTAGCCGGCGTCGAAGGCGGGCCGGTCCATCTGGGCCAGCAGGGTGTCCTTGACCTGACCGGCGAGGTGGAAGACGCCGCGGATCGGCGGGCGCTGGCGCCGGCGGTAGTCGGCGAGCCAGTCGGCGAGGGCGCTCTCGTCGGTGACGTCCACCGGGGCGAGCAGCGGTTCGGCGCCGAGCGCCTGGAGTTCGCGCAGGAAGGCGATCCGCTCGCCGACGGGGCCGTCCGGGTCGGCGTCCGCCCATCGGGAGCGCTCGGGCAGGGCGGTGCGGCCGACCAGGATCAGCCGGCGGGCGCCGCGCCGCACGAGGGTGCGGCAGAGCAGCCGTCCGAGGGCTCCGAAGGCCCCGGTGACGAGGTAGCTGCCGTCGGGTCGCAGCACGGGCGGCAGCGGCCGGGTGAGGCCCTCGGCCTGCCGCAGCCGGCTGGTGAGCCGGGCGCCGTCGCGCAGGGCGATCTCCTGCTCGTCCCCGGCGGCGAGTTCGGCGAGCAGCGCCTCGGCCTGGGCGGCGGTGTCGACGGCCGGGTCGAGGTCGATCAGGGTGCCGCGCTGGGCGACCAGCTCCTGCTGCCACAGCACCCGTCCGACGCCCCAGGCGGGGGCGCCGAGCGGTTCGACCCGGTCGCCGGGGGCGGCGGGCTGGGTGCCCCGGGTGACGATGTGCAGCCGGCCGTCCGGGCGGGCGGCGGGCAGGGCCTGGGCGAGGGCGATCAGCGAGTAGGCGCCGAGGGTGGCGAGCGGGCCGAGCCGCTCGGCGGTGGCGGTTTCCAGGGCGGGCAGGTCGAGGTTCCAGAGGTGGACGACGGTGCCGAAGCCCGGGTCGAGGTCGGCGAACAGTCGTCGGACGTCCTCGGCGGAGTCGGGCCGTACGGTCGAGTGGTCCTCGCCGTGCCGGTACGCGGTGCCGGGCCGGACGAGGTGGCAGCGGGTGCCGCGGGTGGTGGCCAGGGCGGCCAGCCGTTCGGCGAGGCCGCCCTCGTCGGCGAAGAGCAGCAGGTCGCCGGGGGTCTCGTCGGTGGCGGGCTCGGGCGCGGCCACCCAGGCGACCTCGGTGAGCCAGCCGTCGATGGTGGCCAGTGCGACGGAGGCCGGGGCCTGGGCGACGTCGGCGACCCGGAAGCCGGTGACCTTGCCGACCGGGGTGCCGTCCTCGGAGAAGAGCGCGAGGTCGCCGACGAGTTCCTCGCCGCTGTCCCGGGTGACGGTGGCGTGCACCCAGAGCGGGCGGTCGCCGATCTCGTCGAGCCGGACCTCCTCGATCGAGACGGGCAGCCGGACGCTGCCGCCCTCGGGGGTGTGCAGCCGGGTGGTGAGCAGGGCCTGGAAGCAGCCGTCCAGCAGGACCGGGTGCAGGTGGTGGGCGGCCGCGTCCGGGCCGAGTCCCCCGCTCGGCCGGAGGTGGGCGAGCGCCTCGCCGGGGCCGGCCCAGACCTCGGCGATGGTCCGGAAGGCGGGGCCGTAGTCGTAGCCGAGTTCGGCCAGTCGCCGGTAGCAGTCCGGGCCGTCGAGGTGCCGGCCCCGGGCACGCAGCGCGTCCAGGTCCGGCGCGGGGCCGTAGGAGCGGCGCTGGCCGGTGCGGACCCGGCCGGCGGCGTGCACGGCGGGCTCGCCGGCCGCCGGGGCGGAGGCGACGGTGAAACGGGCGTCCTCGGGCGCGTAGCCGAGCTGGACCGGGACGGGTTCGGTCTCGGAGAGGAACAGGGCCCGGTTGAGCTCGATCTCGGCCAGCGTCACCTCGGTGCCGCCGGTCAGGGTGCGGACGGCCTGGGCGGCCATCTCCAGGTACCCGGCGGCCGGGAAGACCACCTGGCCCTCGATCCGGTGGTCGCTCAGGTAGGGCAGCCGCTCGGGGTCGAGGGTGCCGGTCCAGCCGGGCTGGGCGCTCGCGGTGCGGCGGCCGAGCAGCGGGTGGTCGAGCCGCCCGAGGCGGACCTGTTCGACCGCCTTGGGCTCCACCCAGTAGCGGTCGCGCCGCCACGGGTAGGCCGGCAGCGGTACCGGCCGGCCGGCCGGGTGCAGCGCGTCCCAGCTCAACCGGACGCCGAGGGTGTGGAGTTCGGCCAGGCTGCGGGCGAGGCGCTCGGGCTCGTCCTGCTGCCGGCGGATCGACGGCAGGGTGTGCGTCCGCTCGGCGCACTCGCGGATCGCGTGGCCGAGCACCGGGTGCGGGCCGAGTTCCAGGAACAGTGTGTGGCCGTCCTCGGCCATCCGCTCGACGGCGGCCCGGAAGCGCACCGGGTTGCGGACGTTCTGCCACCAGTACTCGCCGTCCAGCTCCGGCCCGCGGGCGAGCCCTTCGCGGGCGGTCAGGTAGAGCGGCAGCCGCGCCTCCTGCGGCTTGAGGGCGGCGAGCGCGGCGACCAGCTCGTCCCGGATCGGGTCCATCCGCACGCTGTGGTAGGGGACTTCGACGTCCAGCGGCCGGGCGAAGACGCCCTGCTGCCGCAGTTCCTCGGCCAGTTCGCCCAGCGCCTCGGTGTCCCCGGCCAGGGTCACGGCGGAGGGGCTGTTGATCGCGCCGAGCGAGATCCGGTCGCGGTAGGGACGGATCCGGCGCTCGGCCTCCGCCTCCGGCAGGCCGACGGCGAGCATGCTGCCGGTGCCGGCCAGGCGCTGCTGGAGGCGGCTGCGGGCGAGCACCACCCGGACGGCGTCGGCGAGGTCGTACACCCCGGCCTCGTGGAAGGCGGCGACCTCGCCGGTGCTGTGCCCGACCACCGCGTCGGGGCGCAGGCCGTGGCTCCGCCAGAGTGCCGAAAGTCCCACCTGGACGGCGAAGTTGGCGGGCTGGGCGAGCCAGGTCTCGGCCATCCGGGAGTCCGCTTCGCCGCGGTCCAGTTCGGTCAGCAGCGACCAGCCGGCCTGCTCGCGGATCTCCCGGTCGACGGCCTGCACGGCCTCCCGGTAGGCCGGCTCGTGCTCGTACAGCCCCCGGCCCATCCCCCACCACTGCGGGCCCATGCCGGTGAACACCCAGGCCAGGCGCCGCTGTCGGCGCTCCCGGGCGCGGCCCTGGACGACCCGCGGGTGCTCCTCGCCGCGCTCGTACGCGGCCAGTGCCTCGTCCAGGTCCCGGCGGGTGGAGTAGACCACGGCGAGCCGCTCGGGCAGGTGCTGGCGGCGGTGCGCCAGGGTGTGGCCGAGGTCGGCCAGGGACATCCCGCCGGTGAGCTCCTTCCGTACGGCGGCGGCCAGTTCGGGCAGTCCGGCGGCGTCCCTGGTGCTCAGCGGCAGCACCGTGCGGGCCGGCTCGGCCGTCGGCGGGGCGGGCTCGGGCCGCGGCGGCTCCTCCAGCAGGACGTGGGCGTTGGTGCCGCCGAAGCCGAAGGAGTTGACGCCCGCGCGGGCGGGCCCGCGGTGCTCGGGCCAGACCGTCGGCACGGTCGGGATCTCGAAGGGCAGCGCGTCCAGGTCGATGCCGGGGTTGGGCCGCTCCAGGTTGAGGTGCGGCGGGATGCGGCGGTGCTTGAGCGCGAGCACCGTCTTGATCAGCCCGGCGACGCCGGCCGCCGCCTCGGTGTGCCCGATGTTGGTCTTGACCGAGCCGACGTAGCAGCGGTCCCCGGAGCGGCGGCCGACGCCGAGCACCCGGCCGAGGGCCGCCGCCTCGATCGGGTCGCCGACCGGGGTGGAGGTCCCGTGCGCCTCGACGTACTGGAGGCTGCCGGGCACCACCCCGGCCTCGGCGCAGACCCGCTCGATCAGGGTGACCTGGGCGTCCGCGCTCGGGACGGTGATGCCGTTGGTGCGGCCGTCCTGGTTGACGCCGCTGCCCAGGATGACGGCGTGCACCGGGTCCCCGTCGCGCAGCGCGTCGGACAGCCGCTTGAGCACGACCACGCCGACGCCCTCGGCCCGGACGTAGCCGTCGGCGGAGGCGTCGAAGGCGCGTGAGCGGCCGTCCGCGGAGAGGAAGCCGCCCTTGGTCTCGGCGATCGTGTACTGCGGCGTCATGTGCAGCAACGCGCCCCCGGCCAGGGCGAGTTCGGTCTCGCCGCGGAGCAGGCTCTGGCAGGCGAGGTGGACCGCGACCAGCGAGGAGCTGCACGCGGTGTCGATCGACACGCTGGGCCCGCGGAAGTCGAAGCAGTGCGAGATCCGGTTGGACACCATCGTCATCATGGTGCCGGTGGCGGTGTGCGCGGCGATGGTGGAGAAGTCGAGGTCGGCGAACTGGAGGATCTTCCAGTCGAGCGTGAAGGCGCCCATGTAGACGCCGACCTCCCGGCCCGCCAGTTCGTCGGGTCGCAGCCCGCCGTCCTCCAGGGCCTCCCAGCTGACCTCCAGGAGCTTGCGCTGCTGCGGGTCCATGTGTTCGGCCTCGCGCGGGCTGATCCCGAAGAAGTCCGGGTCGAAGGTGTCGAAGCCGTCGATGTAGCCGCCCCGGCCTCCGATCAGCCGCCCCGGCTTGGCCCGGTCCCTGCTGCCCAGGGTGCCGGTGTCGTAGCGGTCGGCGGGCGTGTCGGTGAGACAGTCCCGGCCCTCGATCAGGTTGCGCCAGAAGGTCCGGTGGTCGTTGGCGTGTCCCGGCAGGCGGCAGCCGATACCGGTGATCGCGATGCGTTCGCGGGGCACGGCGAAGGGCGAGAAAGTCATGATCCAATCCGAGGGTGATGGCGTGGCGCCGGGGGCACGGGCAGGTGGAGGCGGCCTCGCGGGCCGGGTTCAGACGGACTGTTCGGTCGTCCTCGGCCGGCGCCAGGGATGCAGAAGAGTGGCGCCGAGCTCTCCGGTGGCGGGGAACGCGGCCGGGTCGGTGAGGCCGACGGCCTTCGGTACTCTGCCCGGCCGCCAGGTGAAGCTCCCGAACACGTGGTCCCAGAGCGAGAGGTCGGAGGCGTAGTGGCCGGCTTCGGCGAGGTCGGTGCTGTGGTGCAGGCGGTGGAGTTCCGGGCCCGCCAGGACGTGGCCGAGCGGACCGATTCGGACTTCGATGTTGGCGTGGACGAAATACCCCTGAGCCAGGACGAATATTCCGACCACGAACACTGAATCCGGAGAGAATCCGATGAGCGCCAGCGACAGTTGGACCACGGACTGCGCGACGGCCACGTCCAGGAAATGATTCACGCCGTTGTTCGCGACGTTCACCTTGTCCGGGACGTGGTGCACTCCGTGCAGTCGCCAGAGCCACCGGTTGCGGTGGGACCAGCGGTGCACGAGGTAGTCGCCGAGCGAGCCGGTCAGCAGCGCGAGCGGGACCTCCACCGCGAACGGCAGCGCCGGGTGGGCCGTGCCGAGCAGTTCCACCAGCGCCGACACCAGCCCCTGAGCCAGTGCGCCGCCCACCATGCTCAGCACGAAGTAGACGCTGTACCAGCCGAGTTCACGCCTGCTCGGATGCCAGTCGGCCCGGTACGGGATCACCCGCTCCAGGACCGCCAGGTATCCGAGCACGCTGATCAGGAAGAGCGGGGAGACCCGGTCCGGCGCCCAGTGGAAGCGCAGGGTCGCGACGGCGGTGCACAGCACACCCAGCAGCAGCAGCGGATGGGCGATCCGGCTGGCAATGGCTGACAGCACGCGCCCCCCGTTCTTCGCGAACCAACGACTGGAAACGTCAGAGACTCTAGCGGGACTCTCGCGCCGTGACAGTCATTCGACGTGTTAAATCCATGAATGACCCGATCGGCGGACTATACGCGCACGAAGTTGACGTCTGTACGGCGCGAAGGGGGCGCATTTTCGAGAACAAGCGGGAATTGACGGAGTGCGATGCCTGCCGTTCCACCGCCCGAGCGCCCGTATGCGCCCCTACTGCGCCGCTCTGCGCGGCTCCCGATCCGGCCAACCGGGCGACCGTCGCCGCCGGGGCCCGGACGACCACCGGTCAGGACCGGGCCGGCTCCGCCAACCGGTGTGCGGCGCGGGGCGCGTGCGCCGCGAGGCGGTCGCGCAACCCGCGCAGCTCGTACTCGACGAGGGCGGGCAGGGCGGTGGCCCCGGTCGCCTCCAGGGCCGGGCCGAGCAGGGCGACCGCCGACCCGGGATCGTGCGCACAGGCGTGGCAGTCGGCCGCCCGGACGGTGAAGAGCAGGCGGCTGGACGGCAGTTGGTCCGGGCCGAGCAGGGCGAGCGCGGTCTCGGCCGCGCTCAGCGCCCGGCGGGCCAGCCGGGGATCGTCGGTGGCCGCGGCCAGGTCACGCAGCGCGGCGGCGGCCGCCGCCTCCACCCGCACCCGCATCGAGGCGATGGAGAGCCAGGGCACGTCGAGCTCGTCGTCCGCGCCGATGTGGTCCAGGTGCGCCCGGGCCAGGCCGATCTGCCGGACGGTCGCCCGCACGTCCCCGGCCAGCGCGTGCGCCCGGGCCCCGCTGATCCGGCCCATCGCGCCGGCCCAGTGCCGGTCCGGGGCGACCCGGTCGATCTCCCGGGCGTAGCCGAGGGCGGCCACCGGATCGCCGTCCAGCCGGGCCAGGATGCTCATGTCGCTGAGCGTGCCGACCTGGGTGGCCTGGTCCCCGGCCAGCCCGGCCCAGGTGAGCGCGCGGTCGTAGCAGGCCATCGCGGTGGCGTTGCGGCCGTCCTGCATCCGCAGGGCGCCGGCCGCGTGGGCGTGCTCGGCGGCCAGCCGCACCAACGGTCCGCGCTGCGCGGCGGGGGTGGCGGCGAGCCGGGCGAGCACGGCGTTCAGGGTGCGTTCGACGGCGGCGGCCAGGCTCGGCCGGTCGCCGGACTCGCCGGAGCGCAGGTGGGCGGCGAGCAGCCCGGTCAGGGCGTGCGCGGTGGCGGCGTCCAGCGGACGCCCGGCGGACGGGTCGTCGAGCGCCTTCGGGGCGCAGAACTCCGCGTGCAGCGCGGCGATCTCGGCGGGCCCGGGGACCGCGCAGCCCTCGGCGCCGTGCAGCGGGCAGAGCAGGCCGTAGTCGGGCAGCCGCAGTGGCGCCGGGGCGGGGGCGGGCGCGTCGAACGGTGCCGCGCCCGGCAGCGGGGGCTGGAGCAGCGCCGGCGACAGGGCGTCCAGGACGCACAGTTCGGCGTTCTCCGCGCGCAGGCAGGCGGCGCTCAACTCGCCGCCGGCCCCGAGCAGCTCGTCGATCCGGTCGGCGACCCTCGGGGTGACCCGGCGGGCGCCGTGCTCGATCTTGCTGACCGCGGTGTGGTCGTAGCCGATCCCGGCGCCGAGCTGGGCCTGGGTGAGGCCGGCCCGGCGCCGCCAGTGCCGCAGCCGGGCGCCGAACTCCCGCCAGGCATCCCGCACCCGGCCGGTCGGCGGTGCCGGAACCCCTGCCGCCGGGGCCACACGGTTCCGCTGCACGGCTGCCTCCCGGGCGCGTCGTCCCCGGGCGGTCCGCAGGGCCCGCCGACGCGACGACTCCAGTGATTCGGACGACTCCGATGACGAGGACGGTACTCGATGGCCACCCACCCCGTACATGACGTGGTCTCAACCACTTGAAGGAAGCCCCAGCTTGACGCGAATCCGGACCCGCGGCCTTGACGGAATTTGCCAACCCTATGCCTCGCGCGCACCGGCCATTGACCCGAGCATGACGCCATGTGAGGGTTCGGGCACCCGAGCGCGGACGGCCCGCACGGCCGTCCCCCCAGACACGGCCCTGCGGAGCGCCACCAGCCGTGTCGTCCGCGGTCGAGGACCCCCACATGCGAGGAGCCTCGATGCAACGCAGAGTTTCCGCAGGTCGGTTGCTGACCGCAGCGACCACCCTGACCGTGCTGGCCGGCATGATCGCCGCCACCGCCGGGCCGGCCACCGCCGCGCCCGCTCCCACCCCGGCGCCGCCGAGCGCCCTGGCCGCCGCCGTGAACGCCGCCGACGCCGCCGCCGCGGCCGGCCTGGACGCGCTGGCCAAGGGCCCGGACGAGACGTACGAGCGCAAGGCCGTCACGCCCTGGGTCGGCGGCCTCTACTCCGTCGCGTACGAGCGCAGCTACCGCGGCCTGCCCGTGGTCGGCGGCGACGCGGTGGTGCTCGCCGACGGGCAGGGCAAGGTCCGCGGCCTCCAGTCGGCCGCCACCGGCCCGGTCGGCGGATCGACGAAGCCGCAGGTCAGCGCGGAGCAGGCGGAGAAGACCGCCCGCACCGAGCTGGCCGGCGTGGAGTCGGTGGAGTCCCGCCGCCTGGTCGTCCGGGTCAAGGACGGCGGCAGCGGCCGGCTCGCCTGGGAGACCGTGCTCACCGGGCACCGGGGCAGCGCCCCGAGCCGGCTGCACGTCTTCGTGGACGCGGCCACCGGCGAGGTGATCGACCGCTACGACGAGGTCCGCGCCGGCACCATCAACAGCGAGTGGAACGGCCCGGCCCCGGTCACCATCAGCACCACCGGCTCGGGCGGCTCGTACTCACTGCGCGACCCCAACCGGTCCGGCCTGAGCTGTTCCGACTACAGCACCGGCCAGGTGTTCTCCAAGAGCTCCGACTCCTGGGGCACCGGCAGCGCCACCAGCAAGGAGACCGGCTGCGGCGACGCGATGTTCGCGGCCCAGAAGGAATGGGACATGCTCCGCGACTGGCTGGGTCGCAACGGGCACAACGGCAACGGCGGCAGCTGGCCGGTCAAGGTCGGCCTCAACGACGTCAACGCCTACTGGGACGGCAGCACGATATCCATCGGCCACAGCCAGGCCAACAAGTGGATCGCGGCGATCGACGTGGTCGGCCACGAGTTCGGCCACGGCATCGACCAGTACACCCCCGGCGGCGCCAACAACGAGGCCGGCCTGGGCGAGGCCACCGGCGACATCATGGGCGCGCTCACCGAGTCGTACGCCAACGAGCCCGCGCCGTACGACAGCCCGGACTACACCGTCGGCGAGATGATCAACCTGGTCGGCAACGGCCCGATCCGCAACATGTACAACCCCTCGCTGGTGAGCAACAACCCCAACTGCTACTCGGCCTCCATCCCGAACACCGAGGAGCACGCGGCGGCCGGCCCGCTGAACCACTGGTTCTACCTGCTGGCCGAGGGCTCCAACCCGGGCGGCGGCAAGCCCACCAGCCCGACCTGCAACAGTTCCTCGGTCACCGGCATCGGCATCAAGGACGCCGGCCGGGTCTTCTACGGCGGCATGCTGCTCAAGACCAGCGGCATGACCTACAAGCGGTACCGCACCGCCACCCTGACGGCGGCCAAGAACCTGGACCCGAGCTGCACCTTCTTCAACCGCGCCAAGGCGGCCTGGGACGCGGTCAGCGTGCCCGCCCAGACCGGTGACCCGACCTGCGCGCCGTCCGGCAACAGCGACTTCTCGCTGTCGCTCGGCCCGGCGTCCGGCTCCGTCCAGCCCGGCGCCTCCACCACGGCGACGGTGAGCACCGCCGTCACCTCGGGCACCGCGCAGAGCGTCGGCCTGACCGCCTCCGGCCTCCCGTCGGGCGTCACCGCGACCTTCAACCCCTCGTCGGTGCAGGCCGGTTCGTCCGCCACCCTGACCCTCGCGGCCTCCTCTGCCGCCACCGCCGGGACGTACCAGATCACCGTCACCGGCACCGCCGGCGCCACCACCCACACCGCCCAGTACGGCCTGACCGTCGGCGGGGGCGGCGGCAACCCCAACGGGCCCGCGCCCGACATCGACGTCGCCAAGGTCCAGGCCCACCTGGCCCAGCTGAACACCATCGCCAACCAGAACGGCGGCAACCGCCGGGCGGGCGGCGCCGGACACAGCCAGTCGCTGGCGTACATCAAGGGCAAGCTCCAGGCGGCCGGCTACACCGTCACCGAGCAGACCTGCACCTCCTGCACCTACCAGTCCAACAACCTGATCGCCGACTGGCCCGGCGGCCCGTCCGACCAGGTCACCATGTTCGGCGCCCACCTGGACAGCGTCTCGGCCGGCCCCGGCATCAACGACAACGGCTCCGGCTCGGCCACCCTGCTGGAGAACGCGCTCGTGCTCGCCCAGCAGAACCCCAGCCTGACCCGGCACGTCCGGTTCGCCTGGTGGACCGGTGAGGAGCAGGGCCTCCAGGGCTCGCAGTCCTACGTCGGCCAGCTCGGCTCCGCCCAGCGCTCGGCGATCAAGGCCTACTACAACTTCGACATGATCGGCTCGACCAACGCCGGCTACTTCATCAACAACATCAACTCCAGCGCCTCCGCGCCGATGAAGGCCTACTGGGACTCGCTGAACCTCAAGCCGGAGGAGAACGTCGAGGGCCAGGGCCGCTCGGACGACTACTCCTTCCAGCAGGCCGGCATCCCGACCTCGGGCTACGCCGCCGGCGCCAGCGACACCAAGACCTCGGCGCAGGCGGCCAAGTGGGGCGGCACGGCGGGCCGTTCCTACGACTCCTGCTACCACTCCTCCTGCGACACCACCGCCAACATCGACGCGACGGTGCTCAACCGCAGCGCCGACGGCGTCGCCTACACCATCTGGAAGACCTCGGTCGGCGGCACCACGCCCGCCAACGACTTCTCCCTCTCGGTGAACCCGGCCACCGCCACCGTCCAGCCCGGTGACACCGCCACCGCGACGGTCGCCACCACGACCACCTCCGGCTCGGCCCAGACGGTCGGCCTGACCGCCTCCGGCGCCCCGGCCGGCGTGACGGTCTCCTTCAGCCCGTCCTCGGTGCAGTCCGGCGGCTCGGCGACGCTCACCGTCGCCACCTCCGCCTCGACCGCCACCGGCACCTACAACATCACCCTGACCGGGACCGGATCGGCCACCCACAGCACCAGTTTCTCCCTGGTGGTGGGCAGCGGCCCGACCAACCCCGGTGGCACCTGGACCGCCGGCACCACCTACCAGGCGGGCGACGTGGTGACCTACAGCGGAGTCAGCTACCAGTGCCTCCAGGGCCACACCGCCCAGGTCGGCTGGGAGCCGCCGAACGTCCCGGCGCTCTGGCAGCGCGTGTGACCGGGGCGCGCTGACGCCCGATGAGCAGCCGCGCCGCGGTCCGTCGAGGGGGACGGACCGCGGCACGGCCGTGTCCGGGGGCAGGCGCTCAGCCGGCGTGGAAGGCCACTCGGACACCGGCGTCGACCGGCAGGACCAGCACGTTGCCGGTGGCCCAGATCCATTGCCGCGGGATCAGGAACATCCGGTTGGCGGACTGCGCCAACAGCCGCAGGCCTTCGTAGCGGTACCGGAAGTGCGTCCCGGCACCCTCGGCCGGCAGCGGCGTCTCCCGCACCCCGGGCCAGTCCAGTGCGAGCGGCTCCGAAGTGTCGAGCATGACGGCCGGCCGCACCTCGAGGTTGCGGGAGAGCTCTTCGGCGTCGGCCCGCCCCTTCTGCTGGGCGTAGCTGCCGACCGCCCAGTACGCACACAGCGCGAGGATCGCCACCGTGACGCCCAGCGCCACTCGCTCCCCCGCCACGGGGAACGCCGCGCCGGTCCCCCGCACGTACAACAGCCGCGCCAGGAGGGCGAGCAGCAGTGCGCCACCGATCAGCAGCGGAGTTCCCATCGGGCCGGCGTTGATGACCTCGAACCCCGCCGCCAGGCCGAGCACCAGCAGCACGAGCACCGGCAGGACGGCGGCGACGCACACCAGACGCACCGCCCGGGAAGCCCCCGGGCCGCGGCGGGCGACGCCGGACACACGCAGGAACACCAGGGCGGCCACCAGCACCCCGCTGAGCACGACCCCGGCGGGCAGGTAGAGCGCCGAGGAGCTGCGCAGGAGCAGTTCCTGCGTGGAGAAGCCGATCGTCGCGGCGTCGAGGCCGAAGTAGCTGTAGAACGCGTAGGCGTAGGCGTAGCCGAAGAAGAAGAGGAGCGCGGTGACGAAGGTGGTCGGGGCGATCCAGCGCGCGAGCGTGGTGATCCACCCGCTCCACGGGGCCGCGACGAGCGGCTCCGCGGCGTCGGACGGCCGCTCCGCCGCGGCGGGCCGGTCCTCCCCGGCAGGGCTCAGTGGGTGCTCCCGCTCTCGGTGCCGGTCCCCCCGCCGGGGCCCGTCGGTTCGGTGCCCGGACCGGTCTCACCGGTCATGGGCGCGGTCGGGCTGGGAGAGGTCGTACCGAGGACCCCTCCCACGGCCTTGAGCTCCCGGCTCTCCCCTCCGATGGTCACCGTGTAGCAGATCGGCCGGCCCTTCGGGCTCGTCGTCGGGAGGGCGAACACCAGCGGTTCGCTGTGGCCGGCGTACACGGTCGTCGTGGCCTGGCTCGGGGTGGCGGGCGCGGCACCGGCCGCGCAGTCGGTGACATCACTGACGACGGCCTGGACCGGGGTGGGCGAGGAGCTCTTCAGGGTGACGACGGCCCTCGTGCCCCAGCCCCGCCCAGCGGCGGACACCGCGCCGGCTTCCTGGAAGCTCGCCTCGGTCTCGCGAACCTCGGTCCGCTGGTCGCTGGGCTCCGGGCCGGCGGTCTGCCCATTGCCGTTCTGGCCGTTGTTGCCGGAGCCGCCGCCGCAGGACGCGAGGGCCGGGACGAGCAGGGCGGCGGCCAGCCACCGGGCCGCCCGTCGGGTCCTGCCGCCTCCGAAGTGCCGGGTCCCGGCCATGCGTTCTCCCATCCGCGAAGCGTGGGCCGCTCGGCCCCGCCGCACGGTACCCGGGCCGGTGCCGCGCGGCGGGCCGCCGCGCTTCCCGGGCCGCGGCCCGTCCCCCGTTCGGCGCAATCCGGAACGGGCCCGCTTGGCATAGAGTCGGACGGTCCGTCAGGAGACCGGAAGGAAGCACCCCGTGAGCACCGACACCCGCCCGGTACCGGAGCTGGCCGCCGAGGTCGTCGAGCAGTGGCGGGCCGAGGAGGCCGAGCTCGTCGACCTGCTGGCCCGGGCGCAGCGCGGCATCGGCGGCGTCGCCGCCTTCCGGCTCGGCCCGACGCCGACCGTGCTGGTCACCGACCCGGCCGCCGTGCAGCACGTCCTGGGCCACCACCCGGACCGGTACGTCAAGCGCTCGCACCGCGCCCGGATGCTGGTCGGGGACGGCGTGCTGTCCGCCGCCGGAGATCCCTGGAAGCGCCAACGGCGGCTGCTGCAATCGCAGTTCACCGGCACCGGGATGCGCCGCTACGAGCGGCGGATCGCCGCCGCGGCGCGCCGGACCGCCGAGCGCTGGGAGGGGTACCGGCGCACCGGGGAGACCTTCGACGTCGCGGAGGAGATGCGCGGCTTCGCCCTGGACACCGTCTGGCGGGCGCTCACCGGGCTGCCGATGGACGAGCACACCGACCACGAACTCCGCTCGGTGGAACGGGTGGTGGCCGCCATGCCGACACTGCCCAGCAACGCGGCGGACGCCCGGGACGCGGTCGCCGGGGACTTGGCCCGGATCGACGCGGTGGCCCACGCGGCGATCGACGCGGCGCGCTCGGCCGGCCCGGCCGAGGAGCCCGGGGTGCTCCGGGTCCTGGTCGAGGCGGGCGAGCAGTTCCCCGAGTACACCGACCGGTTGATCCGCGACGAGCTGGTCACCCTGCTCGTCGCCGGGCACGAGACCACGGCCACCACCCTCACCTGGCTCTTCCTGCTGCTCGACCGCCACCCCGAGGCCCGGACGGCCGACCCGCAGGCACTGGTCGGCGAGACGCTTCGGCTGTACCCCTCCGCCTGGCTGCTCCCCCGGCACGCCGTCGAGGACGACGTGATCGCCGGACACCGGATCGCGGCCGGGACGGACGTGCTGGTCTGCCCGTACCTCACCCACCGCGACCCGGCGCTGTGGCCCGACCCCGAACGCTTCGACCCGGCCCGTTTCGCCCCCGGCGCGGACCGGCCCGGGCAGCTCGGCGCCTACTTCCCGTTCGGCCTCGGCGCCCGCGCCTGCCTGGGCACCCAGTTCGCCCTGCGGGAGACCACGGCGCTGCTGGAGCTGCTGCTGCCGATGGGGCTGCCGGTGTTCCGGTCGCGCCCCACGGGGGCGGCGTACAGCATCACCGTGCGGCCGGACGGGCCGGCACCGGCGGTGCTGTGCTGAGGCGTTCCGCGCCACCCGCCGCGACGGGGGGCGGGGCGGGGAGAAGCGGGAAGGGACGGCGCGGGGTGCTCGCCCCGGCGGCGCTCTCCTGTCCCGATAGTCGCTTGCAACCTTCCGGGCCCGCCGCGCATCAGTGACGTCGGCCGGTCCCACTGTCGACCGATCACCCGGATCGGCATAGGCTGATCCGCGCTCGAACCTGTGTTCCATAAGGTCATCGAGCCCGGGCCGATGCGCCGGAGGGGGCGCGCCCGCAGTACACGAAGGATCGCAGGGGGGATGGAAGCGTGTTCGAGGAGCACCCGAAGGACCGGCACGACGGCTACGAGGGGTTCGACCAGCTCGCCGACGACGACGCCGCGCACGACCGGTACGACCAGTACGGCCCGTACCCGGAGGAGGACGACGACGGCGGGTCCCGGCAGCGGTCCACGAAGCGCCGGATCGTGATGGTGGCCGCGGGCGGGGTGTTCGCCGCACTGCTGGCCGTCGGCGGCTACGGCGCCTACAACGTGGTGAGCGCCGTGTCGGACGGCGGTTCCTCCACCGGCGGCGGCCACCAGGCCTCCGACACCCCGGCGAAGGTCAAGCAGACGTCCCCGCCGACCGCGGAGCAGGCCGAGGCCGCGGCCAAGGAGTTCCTGGCGGCCTGGGGCCGCGGCGACCTCACCGCCGCCGGCGGGCTCACCGACCGGCCGGAGACCGCCCGGGCCGCGCTGACGGCGTTCCACGACCAGGTGGGACCCCGCTCGCTCACCCTGACCGGGACGGGCCGCGCGCCGGGCGACAGCCCGAGCGAGCCGGCCCTCGGCTTCCGGGTGAAGGCGGAGTTCGAGGGCACCCCGGACGCCTGGGAGTACGACGGCGTGCTGACCTTCGCCCGCTCCGAGGACGGGCGGCCGGTGGTGCGCTGGAAGCCGTCCGTGATCCACCCCCAGCTCACCCCGGGCCGGACCATCACGGTGAAGGCACTGCCCAACGCCGCGTTCAAGCCCGCCGACCGCAACGGCCGGCCGCTGGACGCCTTCCCGTCACTGCGCGCCGTCCTCCCCCAGATCACCCCGCCGGACGGCTCCGGAGCCGCCCCCGGCCGGGCCGTGATGCTCTCCGGCGCGAGCGGCACCGGCACCGAGCCGGAGCAGTTGTTCGTCCTGACCCCGGCGAGCGCCCCGCAGGTCAGGCTCACCCTGGACGCCGACCTCCAGCAGGCGGCCGAGGACGCGGTCAAGCAGCAGTCGGCGAACGGCAATCCGGCCTCGCTGGTCGCCATCCAGCCGAGCACCGGCAACATCCTGGCGATGGCCTACTCGGGCGGGTTCAACCGGGCGGTCGCGGGCGGCCAGGCGCCCGGCTCGACGATGAAGGTGATCACCTCGGCCGCGCTGCTGGAGGCCGGGGTGAGCCCGGACACCGTGGTGCCGTGCAAGGCCACCACCAACTCCCCGCGCGCCTGGCACAACGACGAGCCCGGCGACTTCCCGTCCTACACGCTCGCCGACGACTTCTCCCACTCCTGCAACACCGGCTTCATCGACAAGGGCCTGGAGAAGCTCCAGCCCGGTACCCTCGGCAAGGTGGCCCGCGAGCAGTTCGGCCTCGGCCTGGAGTGGCACATCGGCATGCCGAGCCGGGACGCCACCGTCCCGACGCCCGGGAACAAGGACGAGGCCGCGGCCCAGTACATCGGCCAGGGCCAGATCCAGGTCAACTCGCTGCTGATGGCCTCGGTCGCCGCCACCGTGCAGAACGGCACGTTCCGCCAGCCCGTGCTGCGCGACGACGCCAAGCGCGTGACGGCGCCCGCCAAGCTCCCCGCCGATGTCGCCCGGGATCTGCGCGCCATGATGGCCAAGACCGCCACCCAGGGCACCGCCCGCACCCCGATGGCCGGCCTGTCCGGCCAGATCGGCGCCAAGACCGGCACCGTCGAGGCGGGCGGGCAGGCCAACAACAGCTGGTTCATCGCCTACCGCAACGACCTCGCCGTCGCCGCCGAGGTCGAGGGCGGTGGCCACGGCTTCAGTGCGGCGGGCGTGGCCGCGGCCCAGGTGCTGAAGGCGGGCGGCAAGGGCTGAGACCCGCCGCCGACCCCGCTGGGCCGACGACCGGCTGGGCCGCCCTCCGGGGCGGCTCAGCCG
>NZ_JBHUAF010000013.1:0-50956 GCF_042789895.1 Kitasatospora sp. NPDC056783 | reverse complement strand
GCACGGCCGAGGTCAAGGACGGCAAGCTCACCTGGACCGGCGACCTCCCCGTCAGCGGCACCACCACCATCACCTACTCCGTCACCGTGAACGGCAACGGAGACGCCCAGCTGCACAACGTCGTCACCACCACCGACGACAAGCGCGGCCACTGCGACACCACCACCGGCTGCGAAACCAACCACAGCTACGGGACGTACACCTTCTCCAAGGTCTCGGACCCGAAGTCCGGCTCCACGGTCCAGGTCGGCGACAAGGTCACCTACACCGTCACCGTGAACCAGCACGGCAAGGCGGAGATCAAGGGCGCGACCATCACCGACGACCTGTCCAAGGTCCTTGACGACGCCACCTACAACAGCGACGTCAAGGCCTCCTCGGGCACGGCCGAGGTCAAGGACGGCAAGCTCACCTGGACCGGCGACCTCCCCGTCAGCGGCACCACCACCATCACCTACTCCGTCACCGTGAACGGTGGTGGTGACACCAAGCTCCACAACTCCGTCACCACCACCGACCCGCGCGGCACCTGCGAACAACAGATCGGCTGCGAAACCGACCACAGCTACGGGACCTACGTCTTCGCCAAGTCCTCGGACCCGAAGTCCGGCTCCACGGTCCAGGTCGGCGACAAGGTCACCTACACCGTCACCGTGAACCAGCACGGCACCGGCGAGGTCAAGGCAGCCACCATCGCCGACGACCTGTCCAAGGTCCTCGACGACGCCACCTACAACGACGACGTCAAGGCCACCACCGGCACGGCGCAGGTCAAGGACGGCAAGCTCACCTGGACCGGCGACCTGCCGACCGCCGGCACCGCCACCATCACCTACTCCGTGACCGTGAACGGCAACGGCAACGGAGATGCCAAGCTCCACAACGTCGTCACCACCACCGACGACAAGCGCGGCCACTGCGACGCCGACAAGGCCTGCGAGACGGACCACTCGCTGCCGGGGGCCACGCCCCCGCCCACCGAGCCCCCGGCGCCCGGCGATCCCGAGCCCGGCCCGCAGACCCCGGCGGCCCCCGCGCCGTCCGCGCCGTCCGGGATCCTCGCCCGCACCGGCACCGTCGTGCTCACGGCGGCGGGGGTCGGCGGCACGCTGCTGATCCTCGGTGGGCTCGCCCTCGCCCTCAGCAGGCGCCGCCGCAACAGCTGAGGTAGCACGACCGGAAAGGGGTGTCCGTGGCAGCCGGCCACGGGCACCCCTGTGTCGTACCCGTGTCACCGCGACAGTGCCCGTTGTCCCCTCTCCCCCGTTCCGGTGAGCGCCGGCCACACCTGCCTGCCCGACCTGGAACAAGCCGCCCGTGAACACCAGGTCACCGTCTCCGGGCCGCTCCGGAGCAGCCCCGCCCGCCGGCACCGCCGAAACGAGGGCTTCGCCCGGGACGACTTCCTCCCCGACGGAGTCATGCTCGGGCACCTGAAGCGCCATCAAGCCTGACAGGCCCACTGAAACGACGTCGCCCTGGCCCACCGATCAGGCGAGTCGACAACGCTGCGGGTCAATGCACCTAGCGGGCGATTACCGCGACGGTGGTACGGCCGCCGTCGACGTCCAGGACGATGCCGTGGACGAACGCGGACTCGTCACTGGCGAGGTAGACCGCGGCCTTGGCAATATCGGCCGGGTGGCCCATCTGCCCAGCGGGGGTGCCGTTCATCATCACCTCGCCCGGGCGGACCTCGCCCGGCACCTTCTCGTGCACCACGCCGGGTGAGATCGCGTTGACACGAACCCCCTGCGGCCCGTACTCGGCGGCCCAGGACCGCGTGAGGGTCTCCACCGCGCCCTTGGTGGAGCTGTACAGCGCGCCCGGAATGCCGAGCCGGGCGATCCACGACCCCAGATTGATGATCACTCCGTTCCCTGCCTCGACCATGGACGGTGCGACAGCGGCCGTCAGGAAGAACGGCGCCTTCACGTTCACGCCGTAGACCTGGTCGAAGGTCTTCTCGTCGATCTCGGACGTGCCGCCGCCGGGGTAGATGCCGGCGTTGTTGACCAGGATGTCGATCCGCCCGCCGAGCGCGGACTCGGCGTCCTTCGCCAGCGTGCGCGAGGCCTCCGGGCTGCCGTCCAGATCCGCTTTCACGAACCGCGCTCGGCCGCCGCGGGACCGGATCCGGTCCACGACCTCGGCGCCGCGCTCCTCGCTGCGCCCGGAGACCACCACGTGCGCGCCCTGCTGCGCGAACTCCTCCGCGATCGCGCGTCCGATGTTGCTGGTCGCGCCGGTCACCAGCGCCGTCTTGCCTTCAAGCCGCCCGGCCATATGCCTGTACTCCTTGCCGTTTTCCTGCGTGGGGTCGGCGCGCCGCACCGTCTCCGGCCCGCCCGCCGCGCCTGGATCGTCCCGGGCGCAGTGCCAGGCTGCGGAAACAGGATTGGACTTGCAAGTCCAAAATGCGGCCACGGCCGCCCAGCAGCCCTGTCCATCCTCCGCTCCACCCGGCTCCTTCCCTGGTGGGAACGTGCCCGCAAGGCCCGGCGCCACCGGAGGAGCCGCGGCGGGACTGCCCCGAACGACCCCCTGGAACGGACTCGCTCTCGCAACCCCGCGCAGGCGAAGTGTTCGACCTGGTCACCGCCCGCGAGGTCACGCCGAGGATCGGCGCCCGATACCCGCTCGCGAACGCAGCGAAGGCCCAGCCGGACCTCGCCTCGCGTCGGACCGTCGCCAAGCTCCTGCTCGTGCTCGTGCTCCTACTCCTGCTCCTGCTCCTGCTCCTGCCATGACCACCCACTGGTGGCGGCACCCGTGGGCGTGCCCCGGGTCGCAGGTCAGCGGGCGGCGATCGCCGCCGGTCGCCGGTCGGCCAAGCGGCGCAGGTCGCCGATCGCGTGGTCGAGCGCGACCCGCAAGTGGTAGGCCTGCCCGGTTGACTGAAGGATCGTCACACCGCCCTGGATAGCCGCCAGCAGCGCCGCCGCACGTTCCTCCGCGTCCACCTCTCGGGGCAGGTGGCCGGCCGCCTGCAAGGCACGGATGCCTACCGCCAGGTGCTCCTGCCAGCGGTGCAGCAGTTCCACCACGACCGCCCGCGCCCCGGGCGTGCTTCGCCCCAAGTGCAGCGAGAGCGACCCGAGCGGGCACCGGTCGCCCTGCTCCTCGTAACGCCTGATCATCACGTCCCGCCACTGCTGCCAGGCCTCCCACGAGCCCAGGCAGCCCAGGTAGGGCTGCTGGTCCTCCAGGACCTGCTCGGCCTCGAACCGGGCCACCGCGAACAGCAGGTCCTCCTTGCCGCCGGGAAAGTAGTGGAACAGCTGGCTCTTGCTGGTACGGGTGCGAGCCATCACCTCGTCCAGGGTGGCCTGCTCGACGCCTTTCTCGCGCAGCACCAGCGCCGCACCCTCGATGATGCGGCCACGGGTTTCCCGGCCCTTCGCCGTCAGCTCTTTGCCCACGACGCCTCCCTCGGAATGGACTATGCAGTCCATTCTATGCCGAGTTCCAAGGCCCGCCTGACTAATCGGTCTTGTGGCAGATCGAGGTGAGCCGACGGACGCGGCGCGGGAGCCGGGTAGAGCCCCTGTTGTCGCAGGTGGACGGGCGCGGCCGTCCGTGGCGTGATTACCGGCAGGTGGTCGCCGGTGTGCTGTGGCGGCTTCGGGCTCCAGGGCCCCGTGGCGCGACCTGCCCGAGCGGTACGGACCGTGGCAGACCGTCTACGAGCGGTGCGCCCGCCGGGAAGCGGACGGCACCCGGGCGAAGCCGCTGAAACACGTCCAGGTCCGCGACGATGCCGTGGGCCGGGCGGAGTGGACCGCCGACGCCGAGGGCGCCTCGGCGGCCGACCGCCCGCCTTCGGCAAGGAGATCCACCGCGACCGCAACGTCCTCTGACGATGCATCGCCCGCCTCGAGCAGTTCCGCGCGATCGCCACCAGGCTCGAAAAGCTCGCCGACCGCTACCGTGCCGGAGTCGTCCCGGCCTGATCCTCTGGCTCTGCGAACCGACCAGATGATCACTTGTCAGTCAGGCCCTACCGAAAGGCGGCAACGTCGCGGGTTGCCCCGCCCGGCCACCCGCGCGCCGCGGCGGCGGTCAGCCGTCGAACCGGCCCCAGGTGAGGCCGATGTCGGCGAAGGGGCGCAGCAGGCTGCGGTGGCGGGCGGTCACGTGGAAGCCGCCCGCCGGGACCGAGGCCGCCGGGGTGTGGGCGACCACGCCGGGGGCGACGTGGAGCTCACTCGGCATGGAAGGGGAGTGGAACGACCGCAGGGGCACCCGGCGTAGCAGTCCCTTCAGCCGGGGCAGCACCTCGGCGGTGGGGCCGCTGCCCCAGGCGACGTAGGGGCCGACCGGTGCCTCGTACAGGGCGAAGTGCAGGAGGAAGCGGCTGAGGGGTTCCGGTTCGGCGGTCGGGGCGTCGACCTCCCGGGTGTGCCAGACCGTCGGGTCAGTCCCGGTGGCGTCGGGCTCCCACGGGATCGACCAGTGCCAGCAGCCCTGGTTCTCATCACCGATCACGAGCCGGTCGCCGCTCTCCACGACGCGGTAGTCCTCGGGCCGGCGAAGGTAGTTCTGTCGGCCGAGCAGCCCGGGGTGCCGCGCGGCGAGGCGGTGGAAGACGCGCAGGACGGGCGGTACGGATCGCGGCGGCTCGGGCGGCGGCTCCGTCACGGGGCCGGTGGGGTACCAGTCGGTGACGAACAGTTCCAGGGCGCGGCAGGGGTCGGTGTCGACGTGATCGAGCCAATCCATGCCGGGGAGCGGGGGAACGGACCCGGTGCTCGGTGGCCGCACCAGCGCGAGGATCTCGTCGCTCAGTGGCGGGTCGAACCGCAGGGTGCAGGACAGCATCGTCCTGTTGCTGCCGTGAGCCGTGGCCTTCCGGAGCACACCCACGTAGAGCAGTCGGCCCGGGCCGAGGCGCACCGCCAGGTGGACGGGCAGGTCGTACCCGTCCAGAGGGCGGCAGCCGCAGCCGATGCCGAAGCGCGCGCCGACAGGATCGGGCGCGGGGCCGAGCAGGCGGAACTCGTGGTGGTTCCACACGCAGGCCGCCTCGGGGTCGTCGCCGGCCTCCGCGAGGATCACGGTGCCGGCGGCGCCGAGTACCACGGTGGCGCCGGGCAGGGGGTACGCGGTCCGGTCGGGGCCCGCGAGGCTCAGCAGAGCGGTTTCGTCCACGGTGTCCTGACGGGAGAGCGGCATCGGGGGAGTGTAGGCCCTCGCTTCGGATCATGCCAGGCAGTCACCGTCGGAGCGCGCACGCCCCGGCCTCCGCCTGTCCCGGCCTCCACCCGGGAGCGGCGCGGGCCGCCGGTTGCGGACCTCCGCCGCGAATCCGGCGGACTGTCAGTGACCACCACTACCTTCGTCACCAGAAGCGCCGCCGAGCGGTGTTCATCCCCCAATCCTGAGGAGACGGTGTGCTTTCGCCTGCCTGGGAGCATTCGAGTACGGTCCGGGTGGTCCCGCCCGCGAGACCCCGCAAGCTCGCCAAGGTCCCGTTCGTGGAGCTGGCCGACGGGCGCCTTCAGGGCGTGGTCTCCAGCGGTTCGGACATCAGCCGGGTCTACGTGTCGGCCATCGCCGCCGGCAGCCACGACTTCTCGTGCGGCACCAACAACAACCGGCCCTGCGGCGGGCTTCGCGGCGGCTTCTGCAAGCACCTGGTCGCGCTGGTGGACGACGCGGTGCTCCAGTTCGGCGGCGAGCGCGTCGCCCGCTACCTGCGGGTCGATCTCGACACCGACGCCCCCGGTGCGGCGGACCTCACCCGGGCGATGACCGTCGCCAACCCGGCCAAGGCCGCGACGTCCCCGGCCCCGGCGGTGTTCGCCCGGTTCCTGAACCACCTGCGGTACCTGGAGTTCGAACCGGTCACCACGCCCGTGCCGGAGATGCACTGGTTCCCGACGGCGCGGGCGGTGGCGTGATGCGCTTCGACGTCCTCTCCTCCCCGATCGCCGGCCTCGACGAGGCCCTCGACGTCGTCGGCGCCTTCGACCGGGTGCTGACGGACGGCCTGCTGCGGCCGCAGCCCGCCCAGGCGGGCGCGCTCGGCGAACTCGCGGCGGCCCTCGCGGCCTCCCCGCTGTCCGCCCTCGTCACCGAGGCCGTGGACAAGGCCTGCGCCGGCACCGCGGACGAGGAGCACCTGCTCGTCCTCGCCGCCGCCCGCACCGCGCTGCTCGGGGCGGCCCACGACGCGCTGCGCGGCGCCGTCGACGAGGCGACCGGCCGGAGCAGCGCCCCGTCCCCGGCCACCGTGCCGGGCGAGCCGCACGCGCCGAACCTGCTCGCCGCGGCCCGCTCCTGGCTGGCCGATCTGGCCCGCGCCGGCTGGCGCGGCCTCGACCACGACCTGGTGTCCGCCTCGGCCCCGGTCGTCTCCGCGATGCTCCCGGACCCGGCGCTGCGCCGGCTCGCCCTGCTGCTCGACGGGTTCGCCGGTGAGCTGGCGGCGTCCTGCCCGGGGGCGAGTCTGGAGCGCGTCCCCGCCCGGCGCTGGGCGGACCTGTGGTCCCGGGCCGTGCTGCTGACGGTGCCCGGCACGGCCGACGCGCCCGCCGTGGAGAACGTCACCGGCCGGCTGCTGCCGCTCGGCGTCGACCTGCACGAACACGCCACCGCCGCGCAGGCGCAGGTCCACGCGGTCCTGGAGCCGTCCGACGGGTCGGCGCCGCGGCTGGTCCGGGCCTCGGTGTCGGCGCCGAAGCCGGACAGCGTCGTCGGCGCCGGGATCTGGCAGCTGCTCCGCCCGCATCTGTCCCTGCTCGCCGCGCTCGGCGAGGGCCGCGCGATGGAGCTGACGGACATGCCGCTCACCGCCGAGGGCGACCTGCTGTGGCGCGACGACCGCGCCCGGCCGGGCGTGAGCGCCGACCCGTTCGCGACCGCCCGCGTCGTCCTGCCCACCGTCGTCGCGGCGCCGCCCGCGCCGCTGGAGCGCCACCCGGTACGGCTGGCCGAGCCCGTCTTCCTGGAGGGCTACACCGTCCGGGAGGCCGACGGCGTACCGGTCTTCGCCCTGGCCGGGCACGAGGTCGCCGTCGACACCGGCCGTCTTCCGGAGGCCGGGCCGCTCACGCCGAAGGCCGTCGCCGCCTCCACCGCGTGCATCGGCCTGCTCCGCTGGGACGCCGGGGCGTTCGTGCTCCAGCCCCTCGCCGTGGAGACCGCCGTCAAGCGCCAGAGCGTCGCCCTGCACGCCGGGGCGTGGGCCGGGGGCACCACCGACAAGGCGGGCGTCAAGGCCGAGACGGCCGCCGCCGCGACCGTGGCCGTGCTGAGCGAGCGCGCCGGAAAGCTGCTGCGCAAGTGAACGACCCGATAGCCGCGGCCCCCGACGCCGCGAACGACACCCCTGACGCCCCCGCCGGCCCTGACACCCCCGACGGCCCCATCGGCCCCGACGCCGACGAGAACCGCCGCCAACTCCTCTACTGGCGGCTGCTGGCCCGCCTCTTCGACCCGGCCGAGCAGCCCGCCCTGGAGTCGGCCGGCCTGGCCGTCACCGAGGACATCGGCCTGCCCGCCGGCCTGCTGGACCCCCGGGTCTCCCTCGACTCCGTCGTCCAGCGCCACCCCGCGCTGGCCGCCGAGTTCGACGGCCTGATGGTGCCTCGGGCCGACGCCGACGCCACCGGCCGCGACCGTGCCGCCGAGGTGCGCCGCGCCGCGCTGGTCTCCAAGGTGCTCCTCAACACCTTCGCCACCGGCTCCGGCACGGTGACGGCCGGACAGCTCGCCGCCTGGCAGTCCGACGCCGCCTGGCTGGAGCGCGCCCTGGGCTGCAAGCCGGGCGAGCTGCGCACCGGACGCGGCGCCGGTGGCGCCGCCGGGACCGGCACCGGCGGCGGCACCGGGAACCCGGACCTGTCGACGCTCATCCCGCAGATCGGCCCCGAACTCGCCGGCCTCGAAGCGGACCTGGTCAAGCGCATGCACCTGCGCGAGGTCCTCGCCGACAACGCGCTCGCCTCCCGGCTCACCCCCAGCATGTCGCTGATCGAGCAGCTGCTGCGCGACAAGGACAACCTCGACGGCATCGCCCTCGCCAACGCCAAGGCGCTGATCCGGCGCTTCGTCGACGAGGTCGCCGAGGTGCTGCGCACCGAGGTGGAGAAGGCGAGCGTCGGAGAGCTCGACCGCTCGGTGCCGCCCAAGCGCGTGTTCCGCAACCTCGACCTCAAGCGCACGGTCGAGAAGAACCTCGTCAACTGGAACCCGGAGGACGAGCGCCTCTACGTCGACCGCCTCTACTACCGGCAGACCGCCCGCAAGACCACGCCGCAACGGCTGATCGTCGTCGTGGACCAGTCCGGCTCGATGGTCGACTCGATGGTCAACTGCACCATCCTCGCCTCGATCTTCGCTGGCCTGCCCAAGGTCGACGTCCACCTGATCGCCTACGACACCCGCGCCGTCGACCTCACCCCCTGGGTGGGAGACCCGTTCGAGGCGCTGCTGCGCACCGACCTCGGCGGCGGCACCGACGGCACCGTCGCCATGGCCCTCGCCCAGCCCCGGATCGCCGAACCGCGCAACACCGTCGTGGTGTGGATCTCCGACTTCTACGAATGGCGCGGCGAGGAGCTGTTCGCCCAGATGGCCGCCGTGCACCGCTCCGGGACGAAGTTCATCCCGGTCGGGTCGGTGACCAGCTCGGGCCGCGGCAGCGTGAACCCGTGGTTCCGCGAACGCTTCAAGGACCAGGGCACCCCGGTGATCTCCGGCCACATCCGCAAGCTCGTCCACGAGCTGAAGACCTTCCTCACCTGACCCTCGACCGCCCCTCGTCCGAACCCGCACGCCCGCACGCCCAGAAAGGCGACCACATGTCCGACCTGCTCCGCGCCCCCGCCGAGATCAAGTACGCCGACGAGCTCGACTACCTCGAGTCCGTCGACACCGGCCCCAAGCCGTCCACCTGGCGGCTGTCCCCCAAGATGATCCGCACCTTCGTCCTCGGCTCCGAGCGCTCCGACGGCCTGGACCGCGTCGTCGAGCAGAAGTGGTTCGGCGAGCGCGGCATCGTCGAACGCGCCGTCGTCACCCTGGCCTCCGACCGCGGCCTGCTGCTGATCGGCGACCCCGGCACCGGCAAGAGCTGGCTGGCCGAACTGCTGGCCGCCGCGGTGTGCCGCAACTCCACCCAGGTCGTGCAGGGCACCGCCGGCACCACCGAGGACCACATCAAGTACTCCTGGAACGTCGCCCAGGTGATCGCCAAGGGCCAGTCCCGGGAGTCGCTGATCCCCTCCCCGATCATGACCGCGATGGAGAACGGCACCATCGGCCGCTTCGAGGAGCTCACCCGCTCCA
Source organism: Kitasatospora sp. NPDC056783 (assembly GCF_042789895.1). NCBI lineage: Bacteria > Bacillati > Actinomycetota > Actinomycetes > Kitasatosporales > Streptomycetaceae > Kitasatospora > Kitasatospora sp. NPDC056783. Next base: position 41,662 of record NZ_JBHUAF010000013.1, on the reverse strand, counting down.
CCAGCGACGTCCAGGACGCGCTGATCTCCATCCTGTCCGAGAAGTACGTGTCGGTGCCCGAGCTCAGGGGCCCCGAGGGCACCGTGTTCGCCAAGCCCGGCTTCGCGGTCATCGCCACCGCCAACAGCCGCGACCGCGGCGTCAACGACCTGTCCTCCGCACTCCAGCGGCGCTTCAACTTCGTGCGCATCCCGGTGGTGACCAACAAGGCCAGCGAGGCGGAGATCGTCCGCTTCCGCACCGAGGAACTGCTGCGCCGCCACCAGCTCGACCTGGACGTACCGCCCACCCTGCTGGACGTGCTGCTGCGCAGCTTCGGCGACCTGCGCGACGCCGCCCGGCAGGCCGCGAGCGAGGACGAGAAGCTCGGGTCCGCGCTGTCCACCGCCGAGCAGATCGGCGTGCTGGAGGACGCCGTCCTGCACAGCGACTTCTTCGGCGAGCGGACGCTGACCGCCCGCTCCCTCGGCTCCTCCCTGGTCGGCTCGCTCGCCCGCCGCGCCCCCGAGGACTCCGCCATCCTCACCAAGTACTTCACCGGCGTCGTCGGCCCGCGCGGCCAGCAGGAGGGCGGCGACTGGCCGGAGTTCCACCAGGCCGGCCTCGACGCCCTCAAGGCCCTCGCGTGAACGACGTGACCACCCGGGTGCCCGCCGAGGGCGGGCACCCCGCGCCCCGGACCTTCGACGCGCTGCGCGCCCAACTCCAGGACGCCGCCGCCGCGTTCACCGAAGGCCCCGGCGCGCTAGACGGCATCCTCCACGGCCTCGTCGACGATGTCGACCGCGCGCTGCGCGAGCCGCTGGAGATCTTCCCGGTCTGCCACCACTCCCCCGCCTCCGCCACCGCCATGGCCCGCCGGCTGCGCGCCAAGCAGCCGAAGACCGTGTTCCTGGAGCTCTGCGAGGACCTGGCCCCGCTGCTCACCGAACTGCGCGGCTGCCGGCTGCCGGTCGCCGTCCAGGCGTTCGCCACCCGCATCGACGGCTTCCCCGCCGACTGGGCGCCGCTGTCCGTCGTCGCGCCGATCACCGAGGCCTCCGCCGAGTACCAGGCCATCGCGTACGCGCTGGAGACGCCCGGCGTCGAGCTGGTCCTCGTCGACCGCTCCTGCGACCACGTCTTCCAGTGGCAGCCCCGCGAGGACACCGGTCCGGGCCCGGAGAGCACGGCGCCCGCCGAGGAGGAGGCCGCCCTGCACGGCGACGCGGTCGGCGTCGAACTCGGCGACCTGCGGCCCCGGTTCGCCGAGCTGGAACGGCACCTGCTGCGCCACGGCAAGGTGCGGCACTGGTCGGAGTGGTGGCACCAGTACGTCGAGCTGCCGCTCGGCGACGCCGACCACGCCACCTACCGGCAGGTCATGTTCCTGATCGGCAGCCTCTTCCGCCGTCTGGCACCCGGGGACACCGGCCGGGTGCGGGTCGACGAGGACCGCGAGCGGTACATGTGGACCCGCATCCGCGAGCACCTGGCCGCCACCGGCGCCGACCCGGCCGACAGCGTCTACGTCTGCGGCGCCTTCCACGCCGCCAGCCGGGTCGAGGAGTTCGGCGTCCACGGGTCCTCCGGCTCCTTCACCATCCCGGCGCGCACCGCCACCGAGTGGCAGTACGGCCTGATCCCCTCCAGCCACACGGCCATCGAGGCCCAGTTCGGCCTGGAGAGCGGCTCGGTGTCCATCGCCGCCACCCAGTGGGAGAAGAACCTCAAGCGCACCCGCGTCCAGCCGTACCGGCTCAAGGGCCAGGCCGGTGCCAAGGCCGGCCGGGCACGGAAGGCCGCCGCCCCCGCGCCGGCGGCGGCGGAAGCGGACCCCGCCGACCTGCTGTCCGGATTCCTCCGGCGCCCTCCGGTCCTCGACCGCCTCGACCAGGAGGAACTGCTCGGCTGGTCCGTCGAGATCGTGCGCGCCGCCCGCCGCAACGGCTACCTCGCCTCCACCGCCGACGCCATCGCCGTGTACGAGACGTCCATCCTGCTCGCCGGGATGCGCGACCGCGCCAAGCCGACCCCGTACGACTTCCTGGACGCGGCCGTCACCTGCATCGAGAAGGACCGCGTCCCCGGCCGGCGCGACGTACGCCGCCTCGTCGAGATCATGATGGGCGGCGACCGGATCGGCCAGGTCGGCTACGAGTCCCTCCCGCCGCTCGCCCGCGACGTCCACGACCGGCTCGCCCCGCTCGGCCTCAACCTCCAGGCCCGGGGCGTCAAGCGGGCCCTGCTGGACATCAAGACGGACCCGCGGCTGTCGGCCTGCTCCGACGTGCTGTGGATGCTGCGCCACCTGCTCCCGCCCGGCGCCGCCCGCCCGATCATGGGCGAGCGCAAGCTCGGCGAGCAGCCCGTGCAGGAGTCCTGGGACCTCGCCCTCGGCACCCACCAGCGGGCCCTGATCGAACTCGGCTACGAGGGCGTCAGCCTGGAACAGGTCCTCGAACAGCGGCTGCGCCGCGAGGCCAACGCCGCGAACGCGACCACGGCCGTGGTCCTGCGGACCGTCGAGGACGCCACGCTGTACCTCGGCAGCCGCCGTCTCGCCGACGAGCTCGGCACCCGGGCCCTGGACGTGCTGTCCGGCGAGCGCGGCGTCGACGGCGCCCCCGAGGTGCTGCGGCGGGTGCGCAAACTGCTGGCGTACTACCGCACCAGCGAGCCGGTACTGCCGGAGTGGATCGAACGGTTCGCCAAGACCGGGTACGCGCACTACTGCACCCTGCTGCCGACGGCGTTCACCGACGAGACGGCCACGGTGCGCCAGGTCGCGGCGATGCTCGGCTTCCTGTTCGGCATGGAGAGCCTGGCCCTCTCCCTGGGCGGCGACCGCACCCAGCTCGAACTCGCCGTCGCCCAGTCCCACCCGGAGGAGCCCGCCAAGACGGCCCTGCTGTGGGGCGCCCAGGTGCACATCGGCCGGCTCTCCCGGCAGGAGCTGCGCGAGCGCTGCGACGCGCTGCTCTCCAACCCGCTGATGCTGCCCGCCTACCCGCGCTACCTCAGCGGACTGCTGCACGCCCTGGAGCCGGTCCCGGGCCTGGTCGACATCGTCGTGGAGGCCGTCTCCAACGCCTTCGCCCGCCTGCCCGACCCCGTGCTGCTGCCGTGGCTGCCCACCCTGATCGCCACGCTGCGCGGCAGCGGAACGGAGCTGGCGCCGCTGCTGACCCGCGAGGCCGGCCGGATCTTCCCCGGCCGCCTGGCCGAACTGGACACCTGGGTCCCGCCCTGGCGCACCCCGGCGGCCGCACCCGCCCGGCCCGCGGCAGCCGGGCAGGGGGTCGCGCTGCTCCTGGCCCACCGGGAGACCACCGACGCCCTCGCGGCCGTCCTGGGCTGCGCGGGCCCCTGGGCCGCGCCGGACGAGCCGCAGGGCTCGCCACTGCTCGCCCGGCACCCCGAGACCGCCTCGACCCTGGCGGCCCTGCTCGGCGCGGCGTGAGACCGGCCCGGGGCCACCTGCCGGGTGGCCCCGGCCGCCGGCGGGACGGGCCTCCGACGGCGGGCCGGCCGAGCGGACCCGCGGGCTCGGCGAGTCACCGATGTGAAGCGCGCTGGGCCCGGAGGCCCTCACGTGGCCACCCGGAGCTGGTGGAAGAACTGGCGGACCGCGGTGGTGCCGTAGGAGCCGGAGCTGAGGAAGAACCGTAGCGTGCAGCGCCATGCCTCCGGCGCGCTCTCGTCCTCGGTGACGTCACCGACGCGCACCTGGGTCTGCACCGCGACCGGGCGGGAGGAGGGGCGGGATGTCAGCCTTCCCTCCTTCCAGCACCAGCTGTCGTACTTCAGTCCGAGGCCGTCCCGGAGCACCGCGAGGACCCCGGTGGCCGTGGTGGGAAACAGGTAGGTGATGCCGTCGCGCACGTCACTCACCATCGCGTCGCGGCAGCACGCGCGCACCAGCTCCTCCACCTGACGGTTCCACTCGCCGGAGGCGTGGGCGGAGAGGAAGAAGGCCACCCGGCGCTGGTCGAGCGAACCGAAGAACCCGGCCGCGGGGCCGGTGAATCGCCGGGCCGCGGCGGCCTCCGGGGACGCGGACCCGGCCACCAGGCCCAGCGCCCTGTCGTGGTCGCCGTCGAGGAGTGCCTTGCCGATCAGATGGGTGGTCCTGGGACCCCCGGGAACGCCGAACCGCTGGGTGTCGTAGTAGTTGACGAAGTACAGGCTCCGCCGGCCCCGGATGCCGTCGAGTCGTTCGGCCTGCGCCCGATCGAGGTGGCGCACCACGATGTGGAAGCTGTTCCCGTCCAGTTCGCCGACCCCGAGCCGGACCGCCCCGTGACCGTGGTGCTGCAGGGTCAGGAAGGGAGGCGCGCCCTGCTGGTACTCCCCGGCTCCGTGCACGGCGTTGAAGTGCTCGATGCGGTCGCGCGTCAAGGGCGACGGACTCGTCAGCGCCAGCAGCTGGTCGGTGACCCCGTCCTCGTCCTTGAGCCCCGCGTAGTCGATGTCGCGGGCCTCCACGCCGCAGAAGGCGGATATCGCCTCGATCGCCTCGAACGTGGTGAACCCGCACTTGCGCAACCGTACGTAGTGGTAGCGGGCACCTTCGGAGCCGGGCGCGGTGGTGGTCAGGGCCAGGCTCTCCGAGACCACGAAATCGGCGGGGAACTTCTTCAGCAGCACCATCGGCTCGTCCCAGGGCAGGCGGGCGCCCCCGGCACACGCCCTCCTCGGCACGCACGGCCCCCCGGACGCGATTCGCCCCTCATCGTCGCGCTTCCGGTCCCCCGGTGCGACCGGTGTCCTCCAGTCGGGTGATGACGGCAACCGCACCGGCAGGGAGGACCTCGGCGGTCGGTTCGCCTTCGCGGTCACCGGGCACGGGCGGTCCGGCTGCCGGCCCGCAACTCCGGCCCGTGAAGATCGATTTGACCGGGAGCCCCGGGCGAGGAACCTGGATCGAAGGGAGACGACTCCGTCTCGCGAACCCAGCGCTCCGCATACGCACAGAATTCCGCAAGGACGTTCGGAGGTGCTCTTGATGGACCGCACACCCGTGTCCCGGTATCCCTCGTCGACGGGTACGTTCACGCCCGGTTCGAGGGCGGTCGTCGCCGGTGGAGCAGGATTCCTGGGTTCACACCTCTGCGAGCGGCTGCTTCTCGACGGGTGCGAGGTGACCTGTGTCGACAACTTCGTCACCGGGCACTCGAGGAACGTCGAAGCGCTGCTCGACATCGGTGGTTTCAGCGTGCACGAGTGCGACATCGCCTCGGACCTCGATGTTCCCGGACCCGTCGACGTGGTCTTCAACCTGGCCTCGCCGGCTTCGCCCGTCGACTACCTGAGACTGCCGATCCAGACGCTCGAAGCCGGTTCGCTCGGCACGATCCAGACCCTGAAGCTGGCCTTCAGGAAGAAGGCCCGGTACGTCCTCGCCTCGACTTCGGAGGTGTACGGCGATCCGCTCGTGCATCCGCAGCCGGAGTCCTACTGGGGAAACGTCAACCCGGTCGGGCTGCGGAGCGTCTACGACGAGGCCAAGAGGTTCTCCGAGTCCCTGACCATGGCCTACCGGCGGGCCTGTGGTGTCGACACGTCAATCGTGCGGATCTTCAACACGTACGGGCCGCGCATGCGAAGGGGCGACGGACGGGTCGTCCCCACCTTCGTCGAGCAGGCGTTGAGCGGAAAGGCCCTGACCGTCACGGGTGACGGGTCCCAGACCCGGTCGCTCTGCTACGTCGACGACCTCGTGGACGGACTGGTCAGACTGGCGGCGTCCCGCTTCCCGGGCCCGATCAATCTCGGGAACCCCCACGAGGTGTCGATCCTGACGCTGGCGGAGGAGATCCGCGAGCTCGCCGAATCGTCCTCGTCCATCGACTTCGTCGACCTGCCGGAGGACGATCCACGTCTGCGCCGGCCCGACATCTCCCTCGCCGGCGCCGCCCTGGGCTGGTTGCCCTCGGTGTCGCTCCAGCGAGGACTCAGCCGGACGATCACGTGGTTCAGGGAGAGCGCCTAGTGCCCTCCCGCACGCGCTACCCTCCCCGGGCCCCGCGATCCCCGGCCCGTCGATCGGGACCCGGCCGGCTGATCGAGCCGGAACGAGAACGGGTCGTGACCGCCCTGTGGGGTGAGCTCCCATGAAGTCACCAGCACCGAACCTCCCGAGGACACCGACGGCCGAGGCGGTCCTCACATCGAACGGCGTGTCCCTGCCGTACACCGCTCGCTACGTCGGCCGCATGCGGCGCAGCGACGCGACCCGTACCGAGGCCCTCCGGAGCCGGATCCACGAGGACGGCTACCTCTACCTGACGGGATTCCTGCCGACAGAGACGGTCATCGATCTGCGGGCCGACTACTTCAGCCGCTTCGACCCCGTCCTGCTCGCCCGTAGAACCACGCCCGCCGACGGCGTGTTCTCCGGCCGCCTCCCCGAAGGACTGCCGCCGTTCGGCCTGCCCGGCCACCCCGCTTACGAGTTCGTTCGGTCCGCGAAGTTCAGCAGCTTCGCCAACAGCCCCTCTCTGAAGGCCCTCGCCGAAGACCTGCTGGGCCGGCCGGCGCGACTGGTGCCGAGGCAGCTGGTGCGGAACTACTGCCGCGCGTTCCCCGGCGCATCGCGCGCCCACCGGGACGCCGACTACATGACGGGAGGTGAAGCGGTCACCATGTGGCTGCCCATCGGTCCCTGCTCGGTCGAAACGGGAGGGATCGCCTACCTGGAGGGATCGCACACCCTGCCCGGGGCGCGGATGGCTTCGCTGCGCCGGGTCACGGACCGTCCCGGCGATCCACGCCCGATAAGCCACGATCTGGGTCTGGTGGCCCGCGTCCTGGACCGCCGGTGGCTGGTGGCGGACTACACGGCGGGTGATGTCGTGGTCCACCTCCCCCACACGATCCACGCGTCGCTGGACAACACCACGGACGTCATGCGGCTGTCCATGGACATCAGGTTCGTGCCGGCCGACACGGAGATCGATGCCGACTGGTGCGAGCCGTGGTCCGGCGACGACTCGGGGTCGTTCGTCCACCGTCGCGGGAGGCCGGGAGAGTGAGCATGCGCGTAGCGGTCTTGTACGGCTTCCACGCCTCGGGACACCTGGTGGCGTGCGAGCGCATCGCGGCGACGGTCGGCGCGCGGGGTCACGACGTACGGCTGGTGTCGCCGCTCGACTCGCCGGAGCTGCGCGATTCGATCGGGAGCGTCTTCCGCGCCTTCGCCGCCCGCTCACACCCCGCGGTGCCCGCCGTGCTGACCGGCCCCTCGTTCCTCGAGGACCTCTACCGGCAGGTCGACACCACGCTGCACGAACTGCTGAGTGACGTCGACGTCGTCATCTCGACTCACCCCTACAGCACTTGGCTCTCCGGCCGGCACGCCGAGGTCCGGGCACTGGACTACCGCCTGATCGACGTCCAGACGGACTACGGCCACTGGCCCGTGCTGCCCCACCACGTCGTCGACGCGTACGTCGGGCCGAAGCTCCTCTTCCACCGGGAGGTCAACCCCCGCGCCCATGACATCGGGATCCCGCCACCCCCGGAGCGGGCTTCGGAGGCCGCTTTCGCCGACGGACGGCGCGAGTTCATGACGAAGCGCCCGTTGCTGTTGCTGGGCGGGGCCGACGGCTTCGCCCCCCTGACGGAGACGGTGCGGGCACTGGCGTCGCAGGACCTGCCGGTCCTCGTGGTGGCCGGGAGGAACGAGGCGCTCAGGAGGGAGCTCGAAGGCCGTCACGCGGAACCGATACGCCGCGGCCGGATCATGGTGGCGGGGTTCGTGCCGGACCTCTGGGCCGTCATGCCGTCCGCGTCGGCGGTCATCACGAAGGCCAGCGGGATGACGCTGATCGATGCCTTCGCCGGTCGCGCACCCGTGATCTGTCCACCACCGATCCTGGCCTGGGAAGCCGAGGGAATGTCCTTGCTGGAGAGCGCCGGCGCGATCCACGCGGTCTGGAACGCGGAGGACTTCGATCCGACCGCCGTACGCGCGCTGGTGGACGACCACGAGCGGACGGACCGGCAGTGCGAGCTGGCTTCGGCGATGGTCAACGACCGTTACGGCGATGACCTCATGGACCTCGTCGAGAGCCGGCCGGCGAGGAGCTTCAGGCATCCGCCCGACGTGCTGCGGGCCATCGCGGACGACCTCCGGGCCGACCGCACCCTGGCCCGTCTCCACCGCACCGCGGCCGGGCACCGCATCGCGACGGAGATCGAGTCGTATGAGTAACCTGATCGCTCTCGAAGGGCCGCCCTTCGGAGGCAAGACGACACTCGGGAGACGGCTCCAGGACGACGGCTACCGGCACGTGCCCGAGCTGGTGGCCTATGTCTCCCCCCTCACCGAACTGCCGGCCGAGAACCCCCGGTGGAGCACGGCGGCCGCTGACACGTGGTACCTCCACCAGGAGTGGCGTCGCTGGAAAGCGGTGTGCGAGCTCGCCGCGCGGCAGAAGGTCTGCGCGGACCGCACCCCCCTGACGGTCGTGACGTACTGGCTGACCCGCTGGAGGCTCCTCGGTGTCTCCCCCGCTCGGGAGACGGTCACCGCGTGTGCCCGGGCGCTGAACTCGCTCGACGGCACCACCGTCCACTTCCTCGTCCCCGATCTGGACGAGCTCTGCCGAAGGGTCCGGCAGCACGAGGCCTCTCCGGACGGGCCTGTCGAACGCGGCCGCACCGGTCCCTTCCGGTGGCACCGGTCGAAGGAGTTCCTGAGCACGAACAGGGAGTCCTACGTCGCCCTACGGGACCTGCTCTGCCGGGGCGGACACGGCCGGTACCCGGAGGCACTGCGTGGAACAGCGGCCCGCTCCGTCTCGTCCGGACGGGTCGGCGCACTCCTCCGAGAGATCCCCGGCTGTGAGGAATGGTGGACATGAGGAACTCGGTGAGCTGTGCCCTGTCGCTCACGGTGATGGCCGCGGCGGTGGGAAAGACCGTGAGGGCGGAGAAGTTCCTGGCCTACGTCCGCCAGGGACGGCCGGCCACGGCCGAGGACTGGTCACGGCTGCCGCCGGTGGTGGTGATCCTCCCGCTGCTCGACGAAGCACCGGTGATCGACGCGCTCTTCTCCGCCATCGGGAAGCTCCGCTACCCGCGCGACCGCCTCTACGTCCTGGCCGCCACGGCGGAGGAGGCCGGCGGCGGCCCCTCCTCCAGGGAGGCGGTGCAGCGGGTCATCGACGGCGCCCCCGACGACCCCCGCCGCCCGGTCCGGTGCGTCCACCTGGGCCGCAAGAGCACCTGCAAGGCCGACCAGCTGAACGCGGCGCTCGCGGAGGCCCGACGGATCTGCCGTGAACGTTCCTGGCCGGAGACGTCCTTGGTGGTGGGCGTCTTCGACGCCGACTCACGGCCCGAGAGCGACCTCCTGATCGAGGTCGGGTCGGCTTTCGCGCAGGACCCGGACCTCGAAGCGATGCAGGCCTATCCGGTCTATCTGGACGACCTGGAAGCGCGGACGCCGCAGATGAAGGTCGAGGCGCTCCGGCAGACGGCCCGGTCCTTCTGCGTCGAAGCTCCGCGTGCCCTCCGCTACCAGCGAGCGTCGGCCGGGCTCCGCAGTACGGTCGACGCCCACTACCTGATCGGTCACGGCCAGTTCTTCCGAGGCGCCCGGCTCATCGACGCCGGCTTTCCCACCGGGGCGCCGATCGATGACCTCGTCCAGGGCTTCGCCTACACGCTGGCCGGTCTCAGGACCCGGACGGCGGTGCACTTCGACCACTGCACCGTGCCACTCCGCACGACCGACTTCGTCCGCCAGACGAGGACCTGGTTCGTCGCCCAGTGCAGTGCGGGCGAGATGATCCGCCAACGACGCAGGCTCGACGGCCGGCGGGCGAGCACCGGCACGTGGCTGCGGCTCGGCTGGCTCATCGCCAGGGACGCGGTCCCCTGGCTGGGGCGCGGTCTGGAGGTACCGCTGGCCGTCGCCGACTCCTGGCGGCTCCGCTCGTCGCGGCCGATGGCCCTGTGCGCGGCCGCTCTCTGGTTCGAGTGGCAGTCCGAGAGATACGTACTGCAGCGGCTGCGCACGGTGCTGGACGTGGGCGGACCCGAGGTCAGCTCGGTGCGTGCGATGGCCCGTCCGACCCTCAAGGCGCTGGGCCCCATGTCGGCGGTCTGCTTGCGACTGACGGGGGTGGAGGTGAAGGGTGGGAAGACACCGCGCGACTGACACCGCCGGCCGCATGACCGATCCACCGCAGTGGCCCGGCAGGTGCCCCGCCTCGGGCGCGACCACGGGAGCTCGGATGGCCGAGGATGCGTTCACCAGGGTGTTCCCCTCCGGTTCCATCGCCTGCCTCATGCATCCGCGCAAGGCTGTCCCGCTGCCCCGCGACGGCCCCGCCTTCTGTCCCGAGTGCGAGACTCCGCTGCCGCACAGTTCCCGCACGATCCTACGGGTGGACGGCCGGCAGGCACCCTACAGGGTGATAGGCCAGGGAAGGAGTGCCCTGGTGCTGGCTCACCCCCGGCACGAGGATCGCGTCATTCGCGTCGTTCCCGTGGCCGAGAACGCGAGCGCACACCGGAGGCGGGTTCATGAAACACACCGCCTGACCCGGGCCTGGCAGCTCTCCCAGCTGTTCCCGGTGGCGCCGCGCCTCCATCGAGCGGGTGGCGTGGACATCGAATTCACTCAAGGAACCGTTCGGGCTACTGCCATGGAAGTCCAGTTCCTGCGGGGCCACGCTCCGGATGTCCTGTCACCCGACGATGTGCGAGCGACGCTCCGAGCCCTGACCTCCCTTTCCGTTCAGTTGCGGCACCTGGGGCTTTATCACAACGACATCTCGTTGAGCAACCTCCTTGTCGAGGGGCGGACCGGCGTCGCCAGGGTGCTGGACTGGGACTTCCTCGACGAGCGAAAGGACGTCTACGCGAACGACCCGTGCGGCGACCTCCTCCGATGCGCGCTCCAGCAGATCGCCGACGCGGGAAAGGAGCCGGTGCGGCCTGTTCGCTGACCCTTGGCTTCCTCGGCCACGCGGCGAAACAACCCGCCACGAAACCGCCCGCCCCCCGACAGAGAAAGGAGCGGTCCAGTGGATGGCCTGGACATCATGCAGACATGGAAAGACGCTCCGTTGCCGCCGGTTCTCGAGGATTCCGCGCGCACGTGGTGTCCGTCCGCCCTGGGCCCTTCCGTCAGACGGTTCCTGGCCAGGGACTCCTTTCTGATCCCCTGGCTCAGGCGGCAGGGACCGGTCCTTTCGCACTGCCTTCAGGACGGCCCTTTCATCCGCACCGTGGACATGTTCCGCTACTGCTATCTCGCCCGCTTCGGCGGACTGTACGTGGACCTCGATTTCTACTGCGTCCGGTCACCCCTGCGGCTGCTTCACGAGCGACACGCCGCTGTCGTGCTCGGTTCCATGCGGACCCCGGGCGAACTGGACTCGCATTCGATCCCGAACGCGTTCATGTACTCACCCGCCGGACACCCCTTCTGGGTCCTGGTCCTGGCCATGGCCAAGGCCCGCGTCGCCGAGCCGTTCATCGAAGCCGCCACCGGACCGGTTCTTCTGCACGATGCGGTTCAGAAGTACTCGGAAGTCAAGGATTCAGCGGCGGCGCTGAGAGGGATCAGGGGCGTCCCGGAGGTGGCTGCCGCCCTGGACGTCGGGGTGGTGGATCCGCTTCCGGAAGTCACCGTACTCCCCCCTCGATTCTTCTATCCACTGAGCTGGGCGATTCCGGAACACCGGCGGGAGATCGCGTCCTTGAGCGCCGGCCTGCACAGCACCGAGAGCCGGAGAATCATCGACGGGATGAGGAGCTCCGCAGACACCTACGCCTTCACGTTCTGGTTTCGCTCGTGGTCGCGCCAGACCGGGACCGGGAATCGAATCAAGTGACGAGGCACCGGATGACGAGTACGGCCATAGTGATCCCCTGGCGTTCGGGAACAGCCGAGAGGAACCGGCACCACCAGACGGTTCGAGATCAATTGCGCGGCCTGTTTCCGGACGCCACCCATCTGGATGTCGACAGCGGACACACGCGCTTCTCGCGCGCCGCGTCCAGGAACCGAGGCGTAGCCCTGGCCGACCAAGCCGGTGCCGAGGTCGTGGTTCTGTGCGACGCCGATACCCTCGTGGAGGAAGAGGCCCTCCGTGCCGCCGTATCGGCGGCCCGCCGCGACGACAGGCTGCATCTCCCGTACACCTGGAAGCGCTACCTCTCACCACGCGGGACACGTGAATGCCTGGACGGAGTCCCGTTCTCGGAATGCCATGCGGAGTCCGAGACCGAAGGCAAAGCCAGTGCCATGGCCATTCGCCCGACCGCGTGGTTCGCGGCGGGCGGCATGGACGAAAGGTTCACCGGCTGGGGATTCGAAGACGAGGCGTTTCGCATATCCACAGGGGTCATACTTGGTCCGGCGATTCGACACAAAGGCGTGGTGGTGCATCTCTGGCACCCGAAGGAGAAGGGGTTCGACTCCCCCGACTACCTCACCGGGCAGCTCCTCATTCGCCGGTACAGGGCCGCCAGAACGCCCGACCAGATCCGGGCGCTATTGAGCCGGGACTTTTGAGTCGACTGCTCGACAGCGCGGCGGATGTGATGGGCGTGGAAGCACGAGCGGGGCGTGAGAACGTGAATTCCGAAACGAGGGAAGACATTTCGACCGTCTCCGCCCTGCTGCCGGCCGAGTTCGGCATCGAGCCGTTCGGTCTCACGGCGGGCCCCCTGGGCACAGCCACCCGGAACTACATCGCTCAGGACACGCGGGGAAAGCGGTGGTTCGTCAAGGTCTATCCGCCTTCGACGGATCTGACCGCGGAACGGCGGGCCCTTGAGCTGGCGGAGTTCGCAGGACGGACCGGCGTTCCCGTCACCGTGGCGAAGCGCACCTGGAACGGCAGCCTGATCACCGCTACCGGCGATGTGGCCCTGTCCGTCCACGCATACCTCGACGGGACCGAAACCGCGGAGGGCGGGCTGCGCGGCGAGCGGTGGCCGGCGGTCGGCGCCGTGGTCGGCCGTCTGCACCGCGGCCTGGCAGAACACCCTGTCAGCCGACCGGCGCGTCTCGTTCCCTCCGAGGAGGTCTGCCAGTTCCCCGATGCCCGCAGGCGGCTCACCGCGCTGATCGCCCGGTACGAAGCCCTCACACCGCGCACCGACTTCGAGCGGTGGGCCCTTGAGACGGCGCGTGAGAGGTTGGCCGCGCTTCCGGACATCGCCCGTGCCCTGTGGGAACTGCCCGCACGGATGGCCGTGCAGGTCGTCCACGGCGATCTCACCGGCCCGAACCTGCTGCTGCGAGGCGACGATGTGGCGGCCGTGATCGACTTCCGGCCGCCCGAACCGCGCAGCCCTGTTTGGGAACTGGGCCGGATACTCACCGACGCGCAGACCGTCTGCGGCGAGCCGGACTGGCTGTCCGGGCTCGTCCGCGCGGTCTCGGCCTACCACGCGGCCAACCCCTCGCTGCCCACCGCCGAACTGACCTCGGTCCTGAGGGTGACGACGGGATACCTCGCCTCATCCGTGTATCCCTTGCGTGTACCGCTTGACCGCCCCGAAGCGACACCGTCTTCGTTCGAAGCATACGGATACGCCCGCCACAAGGCGGCGGGCGTACTGCTGGAGCACCTTGAGGACGCCGAGGCAGAGCTGCGGAAGGAGTTGACGAGTTGAGACCCACTGGACGCGGCCTGGTGGCGGATCACCCCACGCGCGCGGGCCCACGGCCGGCGAAGCCTGACGGCTCGCCGATCAACGTCTTCCCTACGACCCCTCCCGCAGACCTCGACGAAGGGACAGTCGGCATGAGCGAGGTTGCCGTGCTCATCCCCTACTTCAATCCCGTCGGATACCGTTCCCATCTGAGAAAGTTCCAGCAGTGCCGCTCCGGCTTGGCGGCGGCCGGGATGCTGAGCGACTCCTTCCTGACCGGGGCCGGGCCGCAGCGGCCCACGGGCATGGAAGTGGCCTTCTGGGACCGGTCCTGCCCGTTCATGTGGCACAGGGAACGGCTGGTGAACCTGGCCGCCCGGGAACTTCCGCGCCGCTACAGCCATGTCGTCTGGCTGGACAGCGACGTGATCGTGGATACCGGGTGGAAGCACGCGGTCAGGGCGGCGTTCGAAGAGTCCGAGGTCATCCAGGCCTTCCGCACCGCCCACATGATCGACGACACCGGCTCGGTCGTGCGGTCCCGCCCCAGCCTCCTCACCCCCGGGGCGAACGGTGGGGCCGTCGGCATCGGCTGGGGTGCGTGCCGGTCCCTCTTCACCGACGGCCCGGGCCTGTTCGAGCTGGGCCTGGTGGGAGGCGCGGACACCGTCTTCGCCAAGGCGATCGTCGACGACGCCGAATGCGCGGCTCCATGGCTGAAGGACATCAGGTCAACGGTCTTCTCGCACTGGTCGGCCCCACTGGTGGACGCCGTGGATGCCTGGCTGCTCGAAGGCGCGAGGTGGCGAGGGGAGTACGCGGCCGTCGCGGCCGACGCCGAGGTCCGGGTCGTGGAGCACGGTGCCCAGGAGAACCGCCACTACACGAGCCGGCATCACCTCCTCGGCGGTCTCGACCCCGCGGTGCATCTGCTCGTTCGGCCGGGCAGGGTGTTCCGGTGGACACCGGCCGGTCTCGCCGCCGTGGAGGGGAGCATTCGGTCGTACTTCCACGCACGGTGCGAGGACGGGCCCTCCGGCCGTCCGATCAGTGGCAACCGGACGGCGACGAACTCTCGCTGACAGCGGCTCGGTACCTGGAACGACCCGATCGGGCGACGCCCGGGAACGCTGTGCGCCCCGGCGGCGTCCCGGGTGGTCGACCCGTGAAATCCGGTGCCGCGCGCTCGCGTTCGCACGCCCGCCGCGCCCCCGCCCGCACACCGTCGTCGTCCTCGGGTGCGCGGGCGGGCGCTCGCGACGGTTCAGGGCCGGTCGCGGAGTCTCCTCTTGTCGATCTTGCCCAGGGCGGTGAGGGGCAGCGCGTCCGTGAGGTGGATCCGCTTCGGCGCCCAGAGCGCGCCCCTGCGGGCCCGGACGTGGTCCGTCAGCTCGCCGGGGGTGGCGTGCTGCCCCGGGTGCAGGACCACGGTGGCGGTGACGGCTTCGCCCCAGTGCGGGTCGGGGGTGCCGTAGACGGCGACGGCGGCGACGGCCGGGTGGCCGGCGAGGACGTCCTCGACCTCGCGCGGGTAGACGTTGAAGCCGCCGGTGATGATGGTGTCCTTGATCCGGTCGATGATCGTGATCAGGCCGGTGCCGTCGCGGCGGGCGACGTCACCGGTGTGCAGCCAGCCGCCGTCGAGCGCGGCCGCGCTCTGCTCGGGCTTGTTCCAGTAGCCGTCCATCACGAGCGGCCCGCGGACGCACAGCTCGCCGGGCTCGCCGGCCGCCACGTCCCGGCCGTGCGGGTCGAGCAGGGCGATCTCCACGCCGGGCATCGGCCGGCCGCAGCTTCCCAGGACGTGCGGGTCGTCCCGGTGTTCGGCCGGGTCCAGGACGGTCAGCGCGTTGGGGGCCTCGGCCTGGCCGTAGTGCTGGCTGAGTACCGGGCCGAGGAGCCGGCGGGCCTCGGCGAGCCGGGCGGGGTCGGCGGGTGCCGCGCCGTAGAGTACCCAGTTCAGCCCCGACAGGTCGGCGGCGGGGAGCCAGGGGTGGTCGAGCAGGGCGTAGAGCATGGTGGGGACGACGAACGTGGCGCTCACCCCGCCGTGTTCGATCGCGTCGAGGACGCGGTCCGGGTCGAAGGAGGGGTGCAGTTCGAAGCTCGCGCCGCGCAGCAGGCCGGGGGCGACGAGGAGGCCGGCGGCGTGGGACATGGGGGTGGTGATCAGGAAGTGGGTGTCCGGCGGCCAGGCCCAGGTGGAGCAGGCCCAGGCGTTGGCGAGCAGGGAGCGGTCGCGCAGCATCACGCCCTTGGGCTCGCCGGTCGTGCCGCCGGTGTAGAAGAGGTAGAGGGCGGGGCCGCGCGGGTCGCCGGGGCCGGGGGCCGTGCCAGCGGCGAGGCGGTCGAGTTCGGCGAGGGTGATGGTCTCGATGCCCTCGGGGCGCGCGCGGGCGGCGAAGCGGGTGTCGTCCGCGACCAGGCAGGTCGACGCGCTGTCGCGCAGGACGGTCCGGTCGGTGTCGGCGGTGGCCAGCGGGTGCAGGGCGGTGTAGCGCAGTCCGGCCAGGCAGGCGGCGGCCATGACGGTGAACGCCCGCGGGTCCGGGCCGCACAGCAGGGCGATCCCGTCGCCGGGTGCGAGACCGCGCCGCCCGAACGCGGCCGCGGTGCGCTCGATCCGTTCCGCGGTCTCGCCGTAGGTCCAGGTGTGCTCGGTCCCGTCGTCGCCGGTGAAGCGGAAGGCGGTGCGTTCGGGCCGTCTGCGCAGGGCGGACAGGATCAGGTCCGCGTAGCCGGGGCTCATCGGGCTCTCCCCAGGATGGTCACGGCGGCGACCGCCTCCTCGATTCCGTAGAGGCCGCCGCCGTTCTCGGCGATGGCGACGCGCGCCCCGGGGACCTGGCGCTCTCCGGCCCGGCCGCGCAGCTGGGTGACCAGCTCGAAGACCTGCGCGAGTCCGGTGGCGGACACCGGGTGGCCGCGCGATTCGAGGCCTCCGGACGGGTTCACCGGCAGGCTGCCGCCGAGTGCGCTCGCCCCGGAGGCCGACCAGGGACCGCCGTCGCCGATCGGGCAGAAGCCCAGGTTCTCCACCTGCTGGACCTCACCGAAGGCGGTGGCGTCGTGGACCTCCGCCACGTCGACGTCCTGCGGCCCGAGTCCTGCCTTCTCGTAGGCGGCGAGCGCGGCCCGGCGGCCGATGTGCCGTCCGACGTCGTCCGCCGCCCGGTCGGTGCCGGACAGCAGGACGCTGCTCAGCACCGCCACGGCCGAATCGTCGTGGGGGAAGTCGGCCCTGGTCACGACGACGGCGGCGGCGCCGTCACTGACCGGTGAGCACATCGGCACCGTCAGCGGCCACGCCACCCGGCGGGCCTCGAGGACCTGGTCGGCGGTGAACGGCTTGCGGAAGTGGGCCCGGGGGTTGTGGACGGAGTGGGCGTGGTTCTTCGCCGAGACCGCGGCCAGCTGGGCCTCGGTGGTGCCGAAGCGCTCCATGTGGGCGCGGGCCAGGGAGGCGTAGATCTCCATGAACACCGACCGCTCGCCCTCGGGGACGGACAGCTCGGGCGGCAGAGGATCGGACAGGGCGGCGAGCGCGGCGAGGGCCTCCTCGCGGTGGGCGACGTCCATGGCGCCGTCGAACACCGCCAGCCCCTGGGCGGGGTCGGCGCGGACGAGCTTGTCCACACCGACGGCCAGGGCGACATCCGACAGGCCCGCCCGGACGTGGGCGACGGCCAGCCACAGGGCGGTGGCACCGCCGGCGCAGGCGTTCTCCACGTTCACCACGGGCACGCCGGCGAAGCCGTGCGGGCGCAGCGCGACCTGGCCGGGGATCATGTGCTGGCCGTCGATGGCCTTCTGGCTGACCGTGGCATGGAAGACCGCGCCGACGTCGGCCGGGGTGAGCCCGGCGTCGCGCAGCGCCTCGTGCGCGGCCCGGCCGGCGAGGTCGCCGGCGGTGCGGTCGAGGTGGCGGCCGAAGGGGGTGGCGCCGACGCCGAGGATCAGTGCTTCGCGGTTCATGACACCACCCGGTTGCGCAGGATGCCGAGGCCGGACACTTCGAGTTCCACGGTGTCGCCGGGTTCCAGGAAGCGGCCGTGCTCCAGGCCGCAGCCGGTGGGCACGGTGCCCGAGCCGAAGACCTCGCCGGCGTGCAGCCGGGTCGACCGGGAGGCGAAGGCGATCATGTCGGCGAAGCCGTGGTGCATGTCGGCGGAGGTGCCCCGGCTGACCTCCTCGCCGTTGACGCGGGCGGTCATGGTGAGCCGGTAGGGGTCTCCGACCTCGTCGGCGGTGGTGATCCAGGGGCCGAGGACGTTCGCGTCGGTGAAGTCCTTGCTCTTGCTCAGGCCCAGGCCGGTGGCGATCTCCTCCAGCTGGGTGTCGCGGGCGCTGAGGTCGTTGAAGAGCGTGTAGCCGAAGATGTGCGACGGGGCGTCCGCCGCGGTGATGTCGGTGCCGCCGCGGCCGAGCACGCAGGCGAACTCCAGCTCGTAGTCCCGCACCGAGGAGTACGCGGGCCAGGTGATGTCGCTGTCGTGGCCGGTCACCGAGAGCCGGTTGGTGAAGTAGTACAGCGGGCGTTCGAGCATGATGGCGGGCAGCTCGACCTGGTCGGCCGGAATGCCCTCGATCCGGGCGCGGGCGTTGCGGAAGTGGCCCGGGAAGGCGCCGAAGTCCCGGAGCTGCACGGGCCTGGGCAGTGGGGCGAGCCAGCGCACCTCGGAGGCGGCGACGACCGCTTCGTCCGGGGCCTGTCCGGCGAGCCGGTCCAGGGTCCGTCGTACGGGGTCGCCGCCCTCGATGATCCGCTGCATGGTGGCCAGCGCGGGGGCGTGCTCGCCGGTCGTCAGGTGGTGGGCGCGGTCGAGCAGCAGCAGGCGTGCGCCCTGGTCGAGGACGAGCGCGGTGCGCTCGGCGCCCTCATGCTCCACGGTTGCGAGTTTCACGGTGGGTTCCTCTCCTCAGCGGGGTCCGGCAAGGTCCAGCGGGGTCAGCGGGGGCCGGGCTCAGACGAAGGCGACGACGCGGGCCGGGGCGGCGCTCGCGCGGGCGATCTTGATCGGGAAGAACGCCACCCGGAACCCGGACGGCGGCAGTGCGGCGAGGTTGGTCATCTGCTGGACGATGAAGACCTCCCGCTCGCGGCCGGCCCGGTGGCCGTCCCACAGCACGGAGTTGTCGCCGCTCTCCCGGAACCTGCGCGCCATCACGGAGAAGCTCAGGTCCCAGCCGCCGGCGTCGGTGCCGAGCACCTTGGCCCCGAGGTCGGCCAGGAAGAGCGTCGACTCGCGGCTCATCCCCGGGTAGCGGAAGAACTCGGGGTCGGACAGCCCGTAGCGCTCCTGGCCGGTGCGCAGCAGGATCGCGCCGCCGGCCGGGACCGGGGCACCGTTGTCGGCGAGGGCGGCCTCCAGCGCCTCGACGGTGATCGGGGCGTCGAGCTCGCAGCGCCCCCGCAGGTCCAGTACGAGCGCCTCGCACCACAGCTCGTCCAGGGCGATGTCGGTGATGGTGCGGGCCGGCTTGCCCTCGCAGGTCGAGCCGTAGTGCAGCGGGGCGTCGACGTGGGTGCCGAGGTGGGTGTTGAAGTCGGTCAGCGTCTCCGCGCCCCAGCCCTCGCCGTCGGGCAGGTCCTCGACGCGGCAGCGCAGGGCGGCGGCGAACTGCTCGCGGCCGTCGCCGGCGGGGTGGGCGTAGGCGATGGAAGGCGCGATCACCTCGGCGAACGGGCGCAGCTGCTCGGGGAGCAGCTCGCGGTCGGCGGGGTCCAGGGTCCTGGTCAGGTCGATCAGTTCCATGACGGCTCCTCTTTGGTTATTGGACGCTCAGCATAGAACTGGACTCCTGACATAGGCAAGGGATGCCGCCGCCTCGGCGCCGGCCGGTCGGCGTGACAGAATCGGCCGCGTCAGACGGCCGTGACCTTGGGAAAGGACGCCGCGTGGGTGCGACCCGCAAGCAGGAGATCTCCGCCGAGACCCGGCGACGCCTGGTGGCCGCCGCCTGGGAACTCGCCGCCGAGGGCGGAGCCGCCGCGGCCTCCGTCCAGGCCGTGGCGGAGCGCTCCGGCATCAGCCGGGGCTCCGTGGCCTGGCACTTCGGCTCGAAGGACGGGCTGCTGAAGGCCGTGGTCGCGGAGGCGTTCCGGTGGGGCGCCGACTTCATGCGCGAACGCCTCGCCGCCGCCGGGCCGGGCGCCGGGGTCGAGGCGCTGATCGAGGCGAACTTCGCCCTGATGTCCCGGCCCGAGGCGCGCATCTTCTCGACGCTCCTGATCGAGGCGGTGAGCCGCGAGTCCGCCCTGCGCTCCACCTACGCCGAGGAGTACGCCAAGATTCGCGGCCTGTACGCCGACCACCTGCGCACGAGCGGCGCGCACGTCGCCGACCCGGACGCCGTCGCGGCGGCGCTGCTGGGCGGCACCCTGGGCATCAACATCCAGCACCGGCTGGACCCGGAACTGGACCGGGCGCGGGCCGTGACGGCCATGACGGGCATCTACGCCGACGCGCTGTCCGGCACCGGACCGCACGCCCCGTCCGGGGCCTGACCCCGGGGCGGCCGCAGGTCATTTCGCGCGGGTTGTCCGGTCACGGCAGTCGAGCCCCGGGGTGCCGTCGCCCCCACCCCTGGGACGGCCCGGGAACGTCTCCCCCGCCGTTCCCCGGGATGCGCGGCGACTCACGCCGGCCACGGTCGGTCCCGCTCCGGAGAACCTGACAGGAGATCCCGACGTCCCGTCCGGTTCCCGCCGGAACCCCGACGCGGGTCAGCGGGTGCGCTCGCAATGCCGCGAAGTTATGCGGCAACGATGCATGTCAAGTGGGCCGGCGAGGTAGGCGGCTGCGCCGGCGAGAGCAACGGAGCCTGGAGCGACTGACATGATCAGCTGCATGATTCGGTCCCTTCCTTCAGCACCGTGCCGTCGGGCCGAAGGAGCCGTCGTGGAGGTTGCTGGGTGAATTCGTGGGAGAGAGACCCGGCATACCGGACGGTGGTGCGGGCGTTCGTGGACGGGGACCCGCTCGACCAGGTGGGTGGGCCCCTCGACGTTCGCGCGGTGGTGGCGGGTATCCGTCCGGAAGCCAAGGACGGCTTGCTGCTTGAGGAGGTGCCCTGGGACCACTTCCCAGAGGGTGCCAGAGTCCGGGAGGTCATGGAGCGCTTGCGCTCGGGCGACGCCGCCGACGTTAGTAGTGCGCTCGGCATGCTGATCGGCCTGTGTGCCAACGATATGAGGGCCGCCGCCGCACCGGCGGTGCCGTTCGTGATTCGGATCAGTACCGCTCCGGAGGACCACCACCGTGCCGAAGCCCTGGCCGTGGTGGGCGAGGTGGCGCGCATGCGGCACCAAGGCGTGTGCACCCGTGCCGACATGCTGCGGTTCCGCGGCAATGACGAATGGTCATTCGAGGTCACCGGCTACCTACAGAACTGGTCGGTGCAGGCTGCCCGCGAAGCGATCGCCGAGGACACCGATCGTCTCCTGCCCCTGCTCGACGACCCCGACCCCGCGGTGCGCATCGCCACCGCATACGCGCTGGCTGCCGCCTCCGACCGCGCGCAGGACATCCTCACCGCTTTCCGCTCCCGCCTGCTGGTCGAGCACAACCCGACCGCACGGGCGGGCTTGGTCCTGGCGATCGCACAGCTGGCCCGAGCGCACCCAGACCCGGGGGCGGTGGTGTGGATGCAGGCTCGCTGGTCCGACCCCGAGCAACCGCCCGAGGTACGCGTATGCGCTGCGCTGGGGTGGATGTGCCTCACTGACCTGCCGGTCCCGGACGAACTGCGCGCCATGCTGGACGACCTCGCCTCCGACGAGACAGCCCAGTTGATGGCGCCGTTGCCGTGGATGCAGGCGGTTGAGACCGCCAGGGGCAGCGGCCTTCACCGCTGCCTGCGCGCCATGCTGCATCCCGGCATGGCTGAGATCGAGGACTGCGACGATCCGTGGTCCTGACCACGGTCGGTCACTGACCGAGCCTTGCCTGGCGGTTCCTCATCAGCAAGGGGATCGCACTGCTCCGAAAGGTCCAGGCTTCGGCCACAGCGCCACCTTTGACCGCAGGGTTGGCCGAGCCTCTGGTAGGAGGGGTGATCTGCCAAGATCAGTCCGTCCCCCGAGGCCCCGTTGCGCTGCCAGTCTGCCACCAGCACGCTCACACGAACTCTGACCGTCGCCCCTGGCGTCTTCGCCCCCGGCCACCTGGGCGAGTTGACCAAGTACCTTCCCTTCGAACTGGTCGACGCCGTCCTGGTGGAGACCGGGACCATCCAACGTCGCTTACGGTCCCTGCCCTCGCGGGTCGGCGTGTACTTCGTGCTCGCCCTCGGGCTGTTTCCGCACCTGGGCTATGCCAAGGTCTGGGACAAACTCGTCGTCGGCTTGACCGGACTTACGGTGCCCGCGCCGTCGGAGAAAGCACTGCGCGACCTGCGCCGACGCCTCGGGGCAGCACCAATGAAGGCCCTGTTCGAGATCGTCGCCGGGCCGCTGGCTCAGCCACGGACACCAGGCGTGCGCTATCGGCGCTGGCGGACCGTGGCCTTCGACGGGTGCAGCTCAATCACGGTGCCCGACGCCGAACGCAACCGCGGCCGATTCGGCCGACCCCGCAACCGGTACGGCTGGACCGGCTACCCACTTCTACGGCTGATGGCGCTGGTCGAGACCGGAAGCCGCGGCCTCCTCGGCGCCGAATTCGGCCCCAGGAGCTACGGCGAGAACCACTACGCCCAGCGCCTGCTGCACCTGCTCGACCCCGACATGCTGGTTCTCGCCGACCGAGGCTTCGACGACGGCAAGTTCCTGGCGAAGGTCGCCGGCACCGGCGCCCAGTTCCTGGTCCGCCTCACCTCCAACCGCCGCCCACCGACCGTGAGCCGACTGCACGACGGCTCCCACCTGGCCCGCATCCACGGCGTCACGGTCCGCATCATCGAAGCCGACATCACCGCGACCTGCGCGGACGGCACCCGCCTGCACGACGGCTACCGGCTGGCCACCACCCTGCTCGACCCCGACCTGGACCCCGCCGAAACCCTCGTACGGCTCTACCACGAACGCTGGGAAATCGAATCCACCTACTACGCCCTACGCCACACGCTCATGAACGGACGCGTACTCCGCTCCGGAGACCCCTTCGGCGTCGAGCAGGAGATGTGGGCCCTGCTGACCCTCTACCAGCTCCTGCGGACCGCCATGGTCGACGCGGTCGAGTCCGCACCCGGCACAGACCCCGACCGCGCCAGCTTCGCCATCGCTCTGGAGGCGGCACGCGACCAGCTCGTCGTCGCTCACGCCGACTGCGACGGCCACGATCTCGTCGGACGGATAGGCCGGGCCGTGCTCTCGAACCTGCTACCGGCCCGACGAGCGCGGATCAGCCTCCGCAAGGTGAAGTGCCCGATCTCCCGCTACACCTATGCAAGCCCCCAGGACCCAAGACGTCGAAGCAGCACGCGAGTCGACTCGCTGGCGATCAGCATCCATACCGTCCAGCAAACGACGGCTCCGTTCGTGTCGAGTCGGCACCCGTTTCCGAGGGTGAAGCCGCAGCGGGCGCCCCGGCCACCGTCCCTGATCGACCGAGCACTCGGCGTTCTGCGATCCCAACCCGGCCGCCGCTGGGGCGCCCAGGAGCTTGCCGCAGCGGTCGAAGCCGACAACGTGAACAGCTTCTGCGTCCTGGTGGCCCGCTGGGCCCGAAACGGGCTGATCAGCAAGCTGCAGCACGGCGTCTACGCGCTGCTGGACGAGTCGGCCGCACCGACGTCGCCACCGACGGCGCTGCCCACGCCACCGCTGCCCGACATCGATCCGACGCTCTCCCGCTTTCAGGCGACACTCGCCGTCCTGCGATCGGCACCCGAGCACGCATGGACCGCCATGGAGATCGCTCCGGCGCTCGGCATCACCAACATCAACAGCTTCCAAGTCCAGATGGCCACCTGGTCCCGACAGGGGAGGATCGCCAAGGCCAGGCACGGCGCCTACACCCTGCTCCCGGACCCGTCCGAGTCGGCCACAGCGGCGAAACCGAAGTCGTTGACATACGCGGTCACCGCCTAACTTCGCGGCATTGGGTGCGCTCGTAGTGGCGGCGCGCCTTTTCGCGGTTGCCGCAGACCGCCATCGAACACCAGCGGGCCCGGTTGGCGCGGCTGCGGTCGAGCAGGAACAGCCGGCATTCGCCGTTCGCGCAGGGGCGCAGCCGGCCGGGCATCCGCTCCTCGGTGGCGGCCCAGGCGAGGACCAGGTCCACGGCCAGCCGGGCGTGCGCGGGAGTCCTGACGGTCCACCGGAGGCCGTCCGAGGTGATCTCCGGAATCCGGTGGACCCCTTCGAGCAGCGGGGCCAGCGCGGTGGGCGGGCGCCGCCCCCGCACGACGTCCTGCAGGACGTCCCGCGCCTCGCGCAGCAGCGCGAGTTCCACGGCGCTGCCGTCGCCGCCGTGCTCCCGCGCCCAGCGCTTGCCTGCGGCCGGGTCGCCGAGGGCGTCCCGCTCCTCGCCGTCGATCAGCGGCCTGCTGTTGAGCAGGTCCAGTAGCGCGTCCATCGGATGCCACCTCCTTCTAACCGGTTCGAATCGTTTGACAGGTTAGCCCAGGGCGTGCTTGTGTGGCGGATACCTAACCGGTTCAAGTAGGCAAAGGGGTTAGACATGCCCTCGGTGCACCATCGGACCGCCTCCGTCGACGGACACGAGATCTTCTACCGCGAGGCCGGTCCCGCCGACGCCCCCGCGATCGTGCTGCTGCACGGCTACCCGACCAGCTCGTTCATGTTCCGCGAGCTCATCCCGCTGCTGGCCGACCGCTACCACGTCATCGCCCCGGACCACCTCGGCTTCGGCCACTCGGACGCCCCCTCCGCGGCGGAGTTCACCTACACCTTCGACGCCCTCGCCGCACTCACCTCCGCACTGCTCGACCAGCTGGGCGTGGACCGCTACGCCCTCTACGTCCAGGACTACGGCGCCCCCATCGGCTGGCGCCTCGCGCTCGCGCACCCCGAACGGATCACCGCCGTCGTCACCCAGAACGGCAACGGCTACGAGGACGGCTTCGTCGACTCGTTCTGGAACGACCTCTGGGCCTACGGGGCGAACCCCGGCCCCGACACCGAACCCCCCGTCCGCGCCGCGCTCGGCATCGACGCCATCCGCTGGCAGTACCTGCACGGCGTGCCCGACCCGAGCCTCGTCAGCCCGGACACCTGGGAGCACGACGTCGCCCTCGTCTCGCGCGAGGGCAACGACGAGATCCAGCTGGCACTGTTCCGCGACTACCGGAACAACCGGCCCCTCTACCCGCCGCTGCACGAGTTCCTGCGCACCAGCGGCGTCCCGGTGCTCGCCGTGTGGGGCCGCAACGACGAGATCTTCGGCCCGGACGGCGCGCGGGCCTTCGCCCGCGACGCCGAGGACGCGGAGGTGCACCTGATCGACGGCGGCCACTTCCTGCTGGAGAGCCACCTGGACGTCGTCGCGGGCTACCTGCGCGGCTTCCTCGGGCGCGTGCTGGCGTAGCCGGGGCCGGAGGCCGGAGGCCGGAGGCCGGAACAGGAGGGCCGTCGCACCGGCTCCTGGGGCGACGGGGCCGGCCGGCCCCCCGGGCAGCGACGAGCTGTACGCCACCGCCGAGCGGCTGGCGGTGCCGCCGCGCTTCCACCGCGGACACCGCCCGGCCCGTCATCGACGCCTATTGCTCCGGCCTTCCGGACCCCATGGCGCCCCTGCCGGCCGGCGACGGACTCGGCTGGTACGACGACCTCGGCGTCCGGTACCCGCGCATGATCGTCTCGGGGGTCTTCGACCGGTTCCCCGGCCTTCAGGTGATCGCCGGACACCGGGGCGAAGTCGTGCTGTTCCACCTCGACCACACCGGCTTCTTCGCCGAGGCGGGCGGCCTGCGGCAGCCCCTGGCGGACTCTTCACGCGGACACCGGTCACCGCAACCGGGAACGCCTCACCGCCCGCGCCGAGCGCCCGTCCCCGTGAACCGCCGACGGACGGCGTGCCCGGCGCAGGCATCGGCGAGCGCGTCGGTGGCGGTGACGAGGTGGACGGTGCGGCGCATGAGGTGGGTGCGAACGACCTGGCGGCCACTGACCAGGTCGTCCAGGTCGGCGGGGGGGCGAACGCCCTGAGGCGCGACCACGGACCGGTGAACGGTTCCTGCGGGGCTTGGGCCCTCGACGCCGGCCGCGGACGCCAGGCCTCCCGGCACGGGATCAATGCCCGTCATGCCGCTTCGCCTGCTCGCGGAGCAGGCGGATGAGCGTCATGACGTGGGGCCGGTCACGGCCGCTGACCGTGGCGACGCCGATGTGCCGGATCGGGCCCGGCGACGTGATCGGGACGGTGCTCAGGCCCGGGATGTCGGGGGAGAGCGCGACGGAGGGGATCAGGGAGATCCCCATGCCCGCGGCGACGAGGGAGCGGGCGAAGAAGTAGTCGGTGGTGGTCCCCCGGATCTCCGGATCGAAGCCGGCGTGCTCGGCGTAGCGGCGCAGGTACGCCTCGGTCTTCAGACAGCCGAGCACCCAGGGTTCGGCTGCCAGCTCGGTCAGGTCGAGCGCGTCGCGGCTCTCCAGCCGATGCCCCCGCGGCAGGACGACGTGCAGGGGGTCCTCCAGGAGTGGAGTCCACTCCAGGCCGGAGATCGGGCCCGGTCCGACGGGGAGCGGACCGTCGAAGTGGTAGGCGAGGGCGAGGTCCACGGCGCCCTGCCGGACGAGGGGAAGGGTGTCCTCCGGTTCGCCTTCCCTGACGTGGAGCACGATGCGGGGATGCGCTGCCATGAGCCGGGTGAGAGCCGGCGGCAGCACGAGCCTGCCGCCGCTGGTGAAGGTGGCGACGGTGAGCTGGGTGCGGCCGGTGCTGAGCTCGGCGATCCGCTGTTGTGCGTGTTCGAGCTCTGCGGCGACGGATTCGGCGGCGCCGACCATGATCCGGCCGGCCGGTGTGAGGGAGACGCCTCGGGTGCTGCGCGCGACGACCTGGGCACCGAGGCTTCGCTCCAGGGCGGCCACCTGCTGGGAGACGGCCGAGGGGGTGAGGCGGAGAACCGCGGCCGCCCGGTTGAAGCTGCCGTGCTCCGCCACTGCCCGCAGGACCCGGAGCCGCTGCACATCGATCAACAGTTTTCCTTAACACGCATCAAGCAAGCCGGGACTTCTGCTGATGACGATAGGTCTCCAGGATGGGGCCATGCAAAGGATCTGCGTCATCGGCGGAAGCCGGTACTTCGGAAAGCTCCTGGTGGAGCGCCTGCGGGCGGCCGGCCATCAGGTCACCGTGATCAACCGCGGCTCCACCCCGCCGCCCACCGGCGTCGAGCACCTCATCGTCGACCGCGACGACGAGGCCGCCCTGACAGCCGCACTCGACGCGCGCACCTTCGACGTCGTGGTGGACCAGGTCTGCTACACCCCGGTACAGGCCGCCATCGCCGCCCGCGCCTTCTCCGGCCGCACCCGACGCTACGTCATGACCTCCACCATCGAGGTCTACGACCCCGCGACCGCCGCCTTGCCGACCGTGCCCCCGGGGACGCCCGTGCCCGAGGAGAACGTGGACCCGGCCGGCTGGCAGGTGGCCATGGACCTGCCCTGGCACGACGACGCCTACCTGGAGACGCACTACGCCGAGGGCAAGCGGCAGGCCGAGGCCGTCCTCGCCCACGCCGGCGACCTCGCCTTCGCCAGTGTGCGCAGCGCCCATGTGCTCGGCGGCGGCGCGCTGGAGTTCACCGGCAGGCTGGCGCACTACGCCGAGCACATCGTCCGGGGCGAAGAGATCACCGTGCACGCGAAGGCGCTGCCCACCGTCTTCATCCACTACGAGGAGCTGGCGGACCTGCTGTCGTGGGCGACCACCGCCGACTTCACCGGCCCGGTCAACGCCTGCTCCGACGGCCCGCTCGATGTGCACGGCCTCGCCGAGGCCTTCGCCGCGCGGGCCCGCCGGGAGGCCGTCTACCGAACCGTTTCGGCGGGCGAGGAGGCTTCACCGTTCTCCTTCGACCGCCACTACGCCATGAGCAACGCCCGGGCGAAGGCGCTGGGCTTCTCCTTCTCCCGCACCACCGACTGGCTGCCGGACGCCGTCGCCGAAGCCCTCGCCGTGTCCGCCGCTCCGACCGCTTGAGGAAGAAGGCCACCATGCAGTACCGGACCATCGCCGGCACCGCGGTCAGCGCCATCGGCCTGGGGGCCATGCCGCTGTCCATCGAACACCGCCCGGACGAGGCGCGGGCCATCGCCACCGTCCACGCCGCCCTCGACGCCGGCGTCACGCTCATCGACACCGCCGACAGCTACCACTGGCACGCCGGAGAGGCGGGCCACAACGAGCTGCTGATCGCCCGCGCCCTGGCCCGCTACGGCAGCGACACCTCCCGCGTCCTGGTGGCCACCAAGGGCGGTCGCGGCCGCCCCGGCGACGGAAGCTGGACCGTCGACGCCACCCCTGCCCACCTCAAGCGGGCCGCTGAGGCCTCCGTCAGGCGCCTGGGCGTCGACGCGCTCGGCCTCTACCAGCTGCACAAGCCGGACCCGACCGTGCCCTGGGCGGAATCCGTCGGCGCGCTGCGCGAGCTTCTCGACGCCGGCACCATCCGCGCCGCCGGCATCTCCAACGTCACCACCGCCCAGATCCGCCAGGCACACCGGATCCTCGGGCACGGGCTCGTCTCCGTGCAGAACCGGTACTCGCCCGCCGTCCGCGACAGTGAGCCCGAGCTGCGACTGAGTGAACGATTGGGGCTGGCCTTCCTGCCCTGGAGCCCACTCGGCGGAATCTCCCGCAGCTCCCTCGACGGCCCCTCCGGCGCCACCTCCCTCGGCACGGCCTTCCACCGCATCGCCACCGAACGCGGCGTCAGCCCCCAGCAGATCGCCCTGGCCTGGCTGCTCGCCCGCTCCCCGGCGGTGATCCCGGTACCGGGATCCAGTCGCCCGGCTTCCATCGCCGACTCCGCCCGGGCTGCGGAACTCACCCTGGACGCGCGGGAGTTGTCGGAACTGGAGGACGTTCTGCCGGGCTGAGCCGGGCCACGGGGCGCCTGCGGCGCCCCGGTCCACGTCCGGTTGACGGCTCTCCCGATCACCCGGGCGCACAACCCCTGATCGCCACCGCCTGTGCGGCCGGCCACCGAGGTCACCGATGGCCGGCCGCACAGGGCCGGACGAGAAGTCAGGCCGCGCGGCCCTGCGCCCAGGCGTAGAGGCGGTGTGCGCTGTCGCCGAGGCGCGTGGCGTAGAGCGTGTCGGCCGGGCCGCCCGCGAGGTCCTCACTGGTGGTGGTGACGCCGACGACGGTGCCGGTGCCGGTCCGGGTGTCGAACTGTGCCAGGTGGGGCCCGCCGCTCGCCCCGTGCGACATGTCGCAGGACTCACCCCACAGAAGAGGGGCCTGGGGTCCGGGCCGGGCCGGTCCGGCGCAATGGATCATGCGTGACCCGGCGTACTTGGCGTCGGGGTTGTTGAGCCGGTCCTTCGGGTACCCGAAGGTGTGGACGAACTCGTCCTCGGCGGGCATGGTGAACGCGATCCGCTGGCTTCCCGTGACGTCCGCGATCCGTCGGCCCTCGGCCGAAGGGTTCACCACGAGGATCCCCGTGTCGTAGCCGGCGACGGCGACATCGGCCGAGGTCGTCCTGCCCGGATCGGCGTCCCAGCGGGAGGAGGTGGCCGCCTCCTTGACGCTGAAGCCGCCGAGCGGCTTCGTGCCGTTGCGGTAGCCGGGCACGAAGTAGAGATTGTGGTTCCACGTCGCGTCGGTGGCGGCGGCTCCGACGCCCCTCAGACAGTGCGCCGCCGTGATGGCGGTGCTGCGGTTCGCACTGGTGACGACCGTTGCGGTGCAACTGCCGTCGTAGCCGTCGGAGAAGGTGAAGAAGAGCCGGCCGACGCTCCTGTTCACCGCTCCGCCGTGCGTCCAGGTGGCTCCGGGATCCGGTGTGTTCGCGGGAAGCGGCCGCGGATCATCAGGCGTGTTGTCGTCCTCGGGCACGGGGGTGATCTCGGGGACCATGGCGCCCGCCAGCTTCATCCGCTCGGGGGTCCAGTAGGCGTCGATCCGGCTGCGCTCCTGTTCGGTCGTGGCGCCGGAGTGCGTGGTGACGGATTCCCGTTCCGCGGCGAAGGCCGTGTTCGGCGGCAGCACGGCCGCCGTGGTCGCGCTCAGCAGGAGGACTCCCGCGGCGGCGAAGGTTCGGGGGAACGCTCGGTGTGTGGTGGACATCGTCGCCGATCTCGGTTGGGTGCGGTTTGTTTCGAGCACGGCTCGGCCGACGCTTCAGGAGCGTTCGGCGGCCTTGTACAGCGGCTTCGTGATCGCGGAGGTGAACTGCGGGCCGACCGGGTACCGGGTGCAGGCGGCGTCGCCGCGGGCGCAGACTCGGCCCGAGGAGTCGAAGAAGGCCCCCTGGGTGTTGTCACCCACCACCGTGCCGATCCCGGAGAACGGGTCGAAGTCGGCGACGCGGGGACCGCCACTGGAGCCGCCGCCCATCACGCAGGGGGCGCCCCACTCACCCCGGGGCTCCGGGTGCTCGGCGGTGCCGGGGTACTCGCGGGTCCGCCCCACGCAGTGGGCGAGCCTGGCCCCGGTGTACTCGGGCAGTCCCGCGCGGGTGGGATCGCCCGAGGCCTCGCGCGGATAGCCGAACTCGTGGACCGGGGCGCTGCCCGGCCGGTCGAAGCCGATGCGCTGTGCGGCGCCGACCGCGTCCTGCACGCGTTCGCCCGCGGCGTTGGTGTTCAGGACCAGGAACGCCTGGTCGTACGCGTCGTACTTCAGGGCGTTCTGCTCGTCGTTGAGGAGCCAGGTCGCGTCGGCGACCCCGGCGCGGGCGACGAACCTGCCGTACGGCGCGAGACCGTCGCGGTAACCCGGGACGAACATCTCGTTCGACAGCCACTCGTCGTTCTCACCGAGGAGGTCAGGGCTGTTGACGCAGTGCCCCGCCGTGACGACGGTGCTGCGGTTGGCGCTGTTCACGACGGTCGCGGTGCAGCTCTCGTCCTCCCCGTGATTGGTGAAGAAGAGTCTGCCCACCGTCCTGCCGAGGGCGTCGACGCCGGTCCACGGAGCGCCGTCGGGAGCGGCCTTGGGCGGATTGCCGGACGACGGCGTCGTCAGGGCGGCCATCCGCTCGGGGGTCCAGTGGTCCAGGACGGCCTGCTGCTGCGCGGCCGTGACCGCCTCCGGATGGACGACCACCCGGCTCGTGGCGGCCGCCCCGTCCTGCGCGGCGGGCCCGGCGGCCGCTGCGGGCGCGGCCAGCGCCGTGCCCGCCGCCAACACGGCTGTCGTCAGGACGATCCGGGTGCGCGCTCGGCTACGGATCCTGTCGCGGTGACCGTCGATCCGGCCAGGTGTTTGTGACATGCACGGCACCGTAGAAGCGGGATGTCAGGTTCTCGTCTGGGGGGAGTCTCATCCGTTCATCGGTACCGGCAGATTCCGGTAACGGCGTTTCATCCTTGTATCGATGACGGCCGCGCCCTCCCGGACCGGCGCCGGCGCGTTCGCCGGGCGCCCGCTGTCACCGTGTCGCCACGGTCCCGCGAGGTGGGAGCGCCGGCTGTCCGGGCCGCACAGCGGGGCGGCCGACGACATCACCTACCCGCCCGTGGGCCCCCGGTCGGCGGACGGGCGGTCGACCGACGGGCGGTCGGCGGCGGCGACGAGGTCGGCGAAGCCCAGGGGAGTGCCCGGCGTGGGGCCTGTCGCGGACGCGGTCGCCGGTGCCGTGTCGAGGCCGTCGAGGGCCAGGTCGAGGTGGCGGTGCAGGAGGTCGCCGTCGGCGTCGAGGCGGGCCAGTCCGCCGGGCAGGGGGCGGGAGAGGCGGATCGAGAGCAGGACGAGGTCGCCCATGCCCACGTCGTGGCGCAGCCGGCCCGAACGGTGCGCGGCGTCGACCAGGGCCTGGACGGTGTTCACGGTCCTGGTGCGGACGCGGACGAGTTCCTCGTCGACGACGAGGCCTTCGAGCAGGACGGGGATGACCGCTCCCATCCGCAGGTCCGCGGCGCCGCGGACGAACCGGCGCAGGGCCTCGAAGGGGTCGCCGTCCTCCGCGGCGGCCGCCTCGGCCACGCCCTCCAGGCGGGTGAGCAGGTCGCCGGTGAGGTCCCGGACGAGTGCTTCGCGGTCGGGGTAGCGCCGGTAGAGCGTGCCGGGCCCGATTCCGGCCCGGCGCACGATCAGGTCCAGCGGCGCGTCGAGCCCGTGCGTCAGGAAGACGTCCCGGGCCGCGTCGAGGATCCGCCGCCTGCTGCGTGCCGCGTCCGCCCGCATGATGTGCCGCCTTCCGTCGCCCCACTGAACCGGAGAATTCCTCTCCGCCTATGTTATCGTCCTAGAAGCGGAGAAAAATTCTCCGCTTAAGGGTTCCATCCCCTCGAAAGGAGCACGCCATGAACGGCGCGCTGACCGTCCGGACTGTGATCGACGGCACGGAGTACACCCGGGACGACATCCGCCAGTGGGAGCTGGACCGCGCCCGGAACGCGCTCACCCTGCTCAAGAACCGGATCGGCGACGAGTCGATGCGGGAACTGCTCGCCCAGGACCTCCGGACGGCGGACGAGATCATGGCCCCGCTGCCGGACGCCTCGGGCGGCGCCTGGAAGTCCGCCGTGACCGAGATGGAGATCGACGGGATCACCGCCGAGGAGTTCCTGACCTGGTGGCAGGGCCGGCTCGCGAGCGCCGACCGGCAGGCGCTGCTCGCGGCCAACCCGGAGCACTACCTCGCCGACTCCGCCGACGGCGTGGTCGAGATCATCGAAACCATCGGCTCCGGACCGCTGCGCTTCTTCCTCACCTTCCACGACGGCGTCGCGATCGAGGACGAGGGCCACGAGACCTACCCCGTGCGGATCGGCGGCACCGGCCGGCTCACGGACGGCACCGAGATCTGCCGCGTCATGCACGAGTTCGGCGACGGCCCCCGCGGCCTGCGCATCCACCTGACGATCCAGTTCCCCGCGAGCGCCCCCGAGCACGTCTTCACCGGCCACAAGTGGCACTTCGCCTGCGAGTTCCTCAACTGGCTGGAGGCCGCGCACACCGCTCGGTGACGACGCCCGAACGACGGCGGGGAGCCCTCGCGCCGCCGGGTTCCCCACCCCGCAGTCCCGGCGGCGCGCACCCCACACCATCGAGGTCGCCCCTCATGCGGACCAGAAAACCGCCCCCGAATCCGGACCCGCTCCCCTCCGCTCCGCCCCTCCCGAAGCCCTCACCGGCCTCTCCCCCGCTACGGCCCGCCCTCACCGGCCGAGTGCCCGCAGCCCGCCCGGCCCGGCACACCCTGCGCCGCGCCGCACACGAGTTCGGCCTCACCGCGCTGCTGCTCTTCCTCGTCGTCACCGCGATGCGATGGCTGCTCTCGCCCGACTCCCCCATGGCGATCGGGAACCCGGACCTCGCCCCGGTCGTACTCGGCGCGCTCGTCGGCGCGCTGCTGACCGCGCTCATCCTGTCGCCTTCCGGGCGGTACTCCGGCGGGCACCTGAACCCCGCCATCACCGTGGCCCTGTGGCTCCTCCGGGCCTTTCCCGGGCGGGCCGTCCTCCCCTACATCGTCGCCCAGGCGGCCGGATCGCTGGCCGGCACAGCGCTCGGAGGCCTCGCCTGGGGGGCCGCGGCCCGCCACGCCCCCATCGCGTACTCGGCCGTGGCGCCCGCGCCGACCTGGAACGCCGCCGCGGTGCTCGCCGCGGAGGCCGGAGCCATCGTCGTCGTGACACTCATGCTCGGCGCCTTCCTGCGCTGTCCGTCCTCCCTGCCGTTGCTGCCGTACGCGGTGGGCCTGGCCACCGCCCTCATCATCGCGTCGCTGGGCCCCCGCAGCGGCGGATCCGCCAACCCCGCACGGCAGTTCGGCCCGGCGCTGCTGTCCGGGAACACCACCCATCTGTGGATCTACCTGCTCGCCCCGATGATCGGCGCCTTCATCGGCGGGGGCATCTGGCACATGCTCGCCTCACCCGCCCGCCGGGCACGGACCCGACCCGCCCCCGACACGGACGCCGACTGATCAGCCCTCGCCCCCGTGCGGTACGCCGGCCGGCAGTGCTCGGCCTGCTGGCCATCGTGGCGGCCGAGAGCGCGGCGCGCGCCCTGCTCACGCGGACGCGCTCCGCACACACCCGGCCGAAGCCCCACCCCGGTCCTGACCACGCGGGACGCCGGCCGCACCGGCCGCCGCACCCGACCCCGCGATGACACACCGAAAGTGAGAACAGAAATGCCATTCACAGGCCTTGACGCCCTGCTCGACCCGACTCCGCTGCCGTTGGAGACCGGCTTCGAGCGAGATGCCGACGGAGTCCTCCACATCGCCTGCCGGACCGACCTGCACGGCGTCAGCGGCGAGATGTTCGAGTGGTGGTTCCGTTCCCGGCCCCTCACCCAGCAGTACATCTGGTGGCACCCGATCGACCACGTCGCCAGCGACTGGGCCGAAGGGGTCGAAGGAGAACTGCCCGGCTCGATCCACCTCGCCGAGGAACGCTTCGGACATCTGCCCGCACAGCAGATCGCCATCCAGTTCCGCGACCCGGAAGAGTTCTTCACTCCCCTCGCCTATCGGCAGGCACGCAGCGAGGGCCGGCTCACCGGCGCGGTCTGCGGCCGCATCGGCATGGGCTTCGACGCCGAACGCGACGAGGACGGACGGGTCCTGGGCAACCGGCTCATGCACCTGTGCCGCGACACGCCCTGGGGCAGCGCTCTGCGCAGCAACTTCTACTTCGGCGTGGACCTCGTCGGCAAACTGACGCCACAGCAGATGGCCGAGACCTTCACGGACGAGTTCGGCCGCGAAGTGCTGAGGCACTGCTACAACGAGTTCACCTTCCTGTCGCGGTTCCTGCCCTCCCTCTACACGGGCGAGCAGCGGGACACCATCGCGGTCCCCGAACCCTGGTGACCCTCCCCCCGGGACTCCGCACCTGGTGCGCCGCTCGTCAAGGGCGCCCCTGAGTACCGGCACGGCGAAGGGGCGTCGAAGCCATGGGAGCCGACTTCGACGCCCCTTCGTCGGCTGTAGCCGCGGAGCGGGGCGCACTCCGTGCCGATGCCGGACGCGGAGACCGCCCGGGCGCGGCAGGCACTGTGGGACCACGCAAGGTGACAGTCGAGACGGACTCCACGACGCCGGCCCGCCCTCACTATCACCGAACAGCTCCCGCACACCTTGGCCCGACAGGCCTGCGCCCTTTCCTCGACGGCCCCTCCCCCAGCCCCCGGCACACACCTCGCCGGTCCCGCGCCGGAGCCGCGGCTGCCCCCGTCCTCAGCCCTCCGGGAAGAACCGCGCGACGGCCGGTCGCAGCCGGGCGGTTTCGAAGTCATCGGTGGGAAGGGCGAGTTGTTCCAGGAGCAGGCCGTTGATGACGGTCAGCAGGTCCGCGGCGTCGGCCTCGGGGTCCGCGGATCCGGCCCCGCGCAGTTCGCCGGCGAAGGCCGACCGCTGGGCGACTCCCCACTCGTCGAGGGTGGGCCGCAGCTGGGGGCGGCGGGCGACTTCGAGGAAGAACTCGTACCGGGCGATGCCGGAGTCCCGGTCACGGGCCAGGGAGCCGGTCACGTACCGCACGATGCGGGTGATCCGCTGCGGAACGTCGACGTCCGGCACCTGGTGGAACAGTTCTCGCACTTCCTCGACCTGTCGGGTGGCCAGACGTCGCAGGGCTTCGTCGAGCAACTGGTCGAGGGTGCCGAAGTAGTAGCGGGCGATGCCGTGGGTGGTGCCGGCCTCCGCCGCGATGGCCCGGTGGGTCAGGGCGCGCGCGCCTTCCCGCGCCAGCAGCCGGGTCGCAGCGTCCAGGAGGGATTCGCGACGGGCGATCCCCCGGTCCATCTGGGGCTCTCGCATGGGCGTTGTCACGGAACTGATCGTACCGGCGTGATCGGCACAAGATTTTCTCCATATGGAGAAATTCCCTGTTACGGTGTGCCGCATCAGGCACCACCGTCGAACCGCGGAGGGAAGCTGTGACCAACACGATCATCACCGGTGGACGGGTGCGCGCACTCGATCCGAGCGCACCCGAGGCCGAGGCCGAGGCGCTGGTGCTGTCCGGCGGGCGGGTGCTCGCCGTGGGGGACCGGGACGCGATGGTGCGAGCGGCGGGGCCCGACGCCCACCACATCGATGCCGGGGGCGGCGTGATCATGCCCGGCCTGATCGACACCCACCCGCACGTCGCGCACTTCGGGATGCTCGCGGGCGGGCTCGTCGACCTCACCGACGCCGTCGACCACGCGGACATCGTGGCGCGCATCCGGGCCAAGGCCGCGACCACGCCGGCCGGGGAATGGATCATGTGCACCCCGGTCGGCGAGCCGCACTACTTCATCCGCCGCTCGGAACGGGACCTGGCCGAACGGCGGCTGCCCGACCGGTGGACCCTCGACTCGGCGACCGACCTCCACCCGGTGCTGATCCAGGCGTGGGCGCCGCGCATGCCCAACGTGGTCGCCTTCAACAGCGCGGGCCTGCGCGCCGTCGGGCTCACCGCCTTCATCCCCGACCGGGTCTGCGACGTCGAGATCGACAAGAACGAATCCGGCGACCTCACCGGAATCCTGCGCGGACCCGTCACCAACTACTACACCTACGACCCCTTCTGGGGCCAGATCCTCACCAAGCTGCCGAAGCTCAGCATGGCGAACGCCGTCGCCGGCACCACCGCGGAGCTGGCGCGCTACACGGCGCAGGGCGTGACCACCGTGTACGAGGGCCACGCGATGGAACCGGAACACATCGGGCTCTACCGGCATCTGCGCGCGACCGGCGCCCTGCCCCTTCGCGTACTGGCGACGCTGGACGTCGAGTCGGTCATCTTCTACCCGTTCGACCCCCTGTCGCACGACGAATTCGCCGCCCGCCTCGAACAGTTCGCCGCCCAGGCCTCGGACGGCAACGACGACATGCTGCGCGTCAACGGACTCACCATCAGCCCCGGCGGCCCCTGCTTCTCCGGCCACTTCGCGACCTACGAGCCCTACCAGGACCCCTTCGGCCGCCCCACCCGAGGCCATCGGTTCGTCTCCCTGGAGAAGGAGGAGACCTTCGTCAGGTTCTGCGCCGCCCACGGCATCCGGGCCAACGTGTGCGTCGGCTCCCAGCGCGAGCACGACGACTTCCTCGACATCGCCGAACGCGCTGTCCGGGAACACGACTTCCGCGACCGGCGCTGGATCCTCCAGCACGCCATCACCATCACACCGCGACAGGCCCGCCGCTACGCCGACCTCGGCTTCCAGGTCACCACCAGCGCCGGATTCGCCTGGGGCAAGGGCACGATGTACGGCGAGCGCATGGGCACCCACGTCTGGCGCGACCTCGAACCGCTGCGCCGTCTCCTCGACACCGGGCTCGACCTCGCGGGCGGCTCCGACTGGGGCCCGAAGAACCCGTGGGAGCAGATCGAACTGGCGCAGACCCACCGCTTCGCGGGCAGCGACCACCGCAACGACGGCCCGGACCAGAAGGTCACGCGCACCGAGGCGCTGCGCATGTGGACGACGGGGGCGGCGAAGGTGCTCGGCTGGTCCGGGATCGGCTCGCTCACGCCGGGGAACCACGCGGACCTGGTGATCGTGGACCGCGATCCGGTGACCTGCCCGGAGGACGACCTCGCCGGTACCAAGGTGCTGCGCACGCTGGTGGGCGGAAGGACCGTCCACGACAGCGGCGACCTGCGGACCGCCGGCGACGAGCCGGCACCGAACGGGGCGTGACCGTGGACGAGAGGGTCCGACCGCGTAGCGCCCGATCGCCGGGCGCAGCCGGATAGCGCCCGATCGCCGGGCTCGGGAACGGCCGGCTGCTCCAGGACGAGGCCGTCGAGCAGGGCCGGCGGGTGCGCGGCGTCGCCTTCCGGGCCGTCGGCCCTGCGCCGGACGCACCTCCCGACGAACGCCGGCATCCCGCTGCTGGGCGCCCACTTCCCCCAGCCGGTCTTCGGCGCGGTCCGGGTGAACGGCGGACGCTTGCGTCCGCATGCCGGGCCGGGCACCGAGACGGCGCCCGCTGCGGCCTGGCCGCCCCCGCGGCTACACGTCGTCGAGGTGGGCGAGCGTGGTGATGAGACGTTCGGCGATGTCCGCCGGCCACGGGAAGGCGACGGTCACCAGCCGCTGGTGGGCGAGCCCGTGCAGGCCGAGCCACAGGGCGACGGCGTCGGCGGCCGGGTCGTCGCTGGTCGCGCGGCCCGCGCGGACGCAGTCGTCGAGGGCGTCGGCGAACAGGGTCAGGCTCTCCCCGCCCAACGAGGAAACGTCGTCCTCGGTCACCGAGCTGGTGCCCAGGTCGGGCATCCAGACCCCGCCGAACATGGTGCGGTAGCGGCCGGGGTTCTGGTCGGCGAAATCCAGGTAGGCGTTGCAGAGGGCGACCAGCCGCCCTCTGGCGTCACTGCCCGCGGCGTCCAGGGCGCTGCGCAACTCGGTCTCGAGCATGGCGAAGGCCTGTTGCACCACGGCCAGCATGATGCTCGGCTGGTCGGGAAAGTGGCGGTAGATCGAGGGGGCGGCCACTCCTACTCGGCGGGCGATGGATCGCAGGGTGACGCTGCTCTGGTCGCCGCTCTCATCGAGGAGCTCGGTCGCCGCGGCCAGGACGTCCTCGCGCAGGCGGCCCCCCTCCCCGCGGGGGTTACGAGAGCGGGCGGGCCTCGCTGAGGCGGGTGTGGACATGTCTTCTCCCGGGTCGTCGTCTTACGTAGGAAAACTTACAGCCGTTCACCTTGCAGGCCCAAGACTTACATGCGTAAGCTTACGAGCGTCAGGGAAGTTCCGGACCAGGAGCCCATCGTGCTTGCCAGCCCCTTCACCACCACCGCTACCGAGATCGTCCTGCCCGGGAAGGTCGAGCCGAGCGGCCTCGAAGTCCGGGTCCGGGAACTTCCCACGCCGGCCGAGGGAGAGGTCGTCCTGCGAATGGACGCGACGGGCGTGTCCTTCGCCGAACAGCAGATGCGCCGCGGCAAGTACTACGACCAGCCGCCCTTCCCCTTCGTCCCCGGATACGACGTGGTCGGCACGGTCACCGCCGCCGGCTCGCAGGCCGATGCCGACCTGATCGGGCGGCGCTTCGCCGCGGTCACCAAGGTCGGAGGCTGGGCCAGTCACCTGCTGGTCGCCGCCGCGGACCTCGTTCCCGTGCCGGACGAAGTGGACGCCGTCTCCGCGGAAACCGTGGTGGTCAACGGCATCACCGCCTGGCAGATGCTGCACCGGATCGCCAAGGTCCGCAGCGGCGCGACGATCGTGGTCCTGGGCGCCAACGGCGGCGTCGGTTCCACCCTCGTGCAACTGGCCAGGCACGCGGGCATCGACGTGATCGGGACGGCCTCGGACCGTCACCACCCGCTCGTGCGCGATCTGGGCGCCGTCCCGGTCGACTACCGCGACCCGGACATGTACCAGCGCATCCGAGAGATCGCGCCCCACGGCGTCGACGCGGTGTTCGACCACGTCGGCGGGCCCGGCCTGACGGAGTCGTGGGGACTGCTGCTCCGGGGCGGGACCCTGGTGTCCTACGGCACGGCGGCCACGAAGAACGAGGAGGGCAACTCCCGACTGCCCGTGCTGCGGTCGGTCGCCCAGCTGGCCTTGTGGAACCACCTGCCCAACGGCAGGAGCGCGCACTTCTACAACTTCTGGGCCGGCAAGCGACGCCTCGAAGCCTTCCGCGGCCGGCTGCGCGAGGACCTCACCCAGGTACTGAGGCTGCTGGCCGACGGGGCGCTCACCCCGCAGATCGCCGCCCGGTTCCCGCTGACCGAGGCAAGCGCGGCGCTGGCGCTCGCCGAATCCCGCACGGTCGCCGGCAAGGTCGTCCTCACCTCCTGAACCCCTGTCACCGAACCACCTGTTGAAAGGCACTGCCATGAACCTCGACCGGATCGTCGCCGCCTGGGCCACCGCCTGGAACGGCACCGACCCGACCGCCCTGGGCGCCCTGTTCACCCCGAACGCCACCTACACCGACCAGGGAATCGGCGTCACCATGACCGGCCGCGACCAGATCTCCGGCTGGAAGGCCCGCACCGACGCCGGGATCGAGAACGTGCGGGTCACCGTGAACCACGCCTCGCACTGTGGCGCTCGCATCACCATCGAGGGCGTCTACGCCGGCCACATCAAGGGCGCACCCACCCCGTTCGCCGTCCCGCTGGCCACTCTGCTCGACCTGGAGAACGGTGAGATCGCCCGCGACCAGGACTTCTACAGCCTGAACGCCGTCTTCGCCCAGTCCGGCCTGCCCGCCGACTGGACCCCCAGCGCCGGCTGACCACCGCGCCGGCCCCAGGGCAGTCCGTGACAACCCCGACGGCGCCGAGGCCCCGAGCCGCACGCTCGGCGCACCGGCGCCGTTGGCGTCACCGAGACTCGGTGACCGGCTCCCCGGACCCGCACTTCGGTGGATCCGGGACGCAGTGACCAGGGAGTGGAGGAACGTGTGTCCAAGGTTTTCAGGAAGTCGTTCGAGGTGCGCTGGGCGTCTCGAACCGGCACGCCGCAGGCGGCACATCTCGACCAGCAGCCCCGTCTTGCTGCCGGTCAGCCGCCGGGCCGAAAGCAGGCCGCGCAGCAGCAGATACCCGTCCTGGCGCATCCTGCGCCGCAGTTCGGGGGCGGCGCCGGGGTCCCGCCGCGAGGCGGTCAGTTCCCGTTGGAAATCCTCGATCACGTTCGGTTCCTCCTCGGTGCGGGTGATGGCGTGGGGCCGTCGGCCGCCGTCCCGGTCAGCGGTAGCCCTCGGCCTGGATGGTGAAGAGCCGGGCGTAGCCGCCGCCCCGCGCCAGCAGTTGTTCGTGGCTGCCCTGCTCGGTGATCCGGCCGTCGGCCAGGACGACGATCCGGTCGGCCATCCGGACGGTGGAGAAGCGGTGCGAGACCAGCACGGTGATCGCCCCGGTCTGCGCGCCGATCCGCCAGGCCTCGTCGAACCGGGCGAAGAGCGCGTGCTCGGAGGCGGCGTCCAGGCTCGCGCTCGGCTCGTCGAGCACGAGCAGGACGGGAGCGGGCCGCATCGACGCGCGGGCCAGTGCGAGGCGTTGCCACTGGCCCAGTGACAGGTCGGTGCCCCCGGTCCAGCGGCGGCCGAGCTGGGTGTCCAGACCGGCGGGCAGGGCGCGCGGCACGGCCGCGGCATCGGCGCGTTCCAGCGCGCCGTGCAGCCGCCGCTCATCCGCCATTGCCGGCAGCGAGCCCACCCCGACCGTCTCCCGGACGAGCAGCTCGAACCGGGCGAAGTCCTGGAAGCAGGCCGAGAGTTGCTCGCGCCAGGTGGCCGGCGGCACGGATCGCAGGTCGGTGCCGTCCACCGTGATGGTGCCGCTGTCCGGTTCGTGCAGTCGGCAGAGGAGCTTCACCAGGGTGGTCTTGCCGGCGCCGTTCTCGCCGACCAGGGCCACCGTGCTGCCCGGTTCCAGGGTGAGGTCGACGCCCCGCAGGGCGTCCCGGTCCGCTCCCGGGTAGCGGAATCCGACCTGGTGCAGCCTTCGAGGCGCACATCGTCTACGAGGCCCAGGCCGACTTCACCGAATCCCTCCGGCACAACACCAACATCGGGCTGCGCCGGATCCGCGGCGTCGGCCGCGACCTGTACCACCGGTTCGCCGAGAACCCGGAACTCGAACGCGTCTTCTACCGCTACATGCGGGCCTGGTCGGAACTGTCCAACCCCCTCCTGCTGGCCCACAAGGGGTTCGCCGACGCCAGGACGGTCCTCGACGTGGGCGGCGGCGACGCGGTCAACGCCATCGCGCTGGCCCGCGCCCACCCCTACCTGGAGATCACCATCCTGGAGATCCCCGCCACCGCACCCCTCGCCTGCCGCCGGATCGAGGAGAGCGGACTCGCCGACCGGATCACCGTTCACGAGGGCGACATGTTCCAGGACCCCTTCCCGGCAGCGGACCGCGTGCTGTTCGCCCACCAGATGGTCATCTGGGAACCCCACGAGAACCTCGCCCTGCCCCACCCCGGCGGACGTCGCCCTGCTCCCCTGCGACTGACCGTCACCTCGCAGGACCGTCCCCGGCCACGGCCTGGGC